>JAJEAC010000041.1 GCA_022824315.1 Silicimonas sp. | reverse complement strand
GCTGCGACGGCTGCGGTCTCGTCCTTGACCGCGACGTCAACGCTGCCCGCAACGTGCTGCAACAGCTCAAGGGGCCGGGAACCGGCCTTCGGTCGCGAAGCGTGCGGGTTGCCGCGTAGCTTGGCCGAGAAGCCGTCGTCTTCAGGCGACGGAGTGTTCACTCAGGATGCGTCAGCGACCTCTCCCTGAGGGCGGGGCTTCATGCGAGTTGGACAGATGACTGCTGCCTTCAAAGACGTGGACACCTGGATCTTCGACCTCGACAACACGCTCTATGCGCCCGAGGCACGGCTCTTCGAGCAGATTGAAGTCAAGATGACCGAATGGGTCGTCGATGCCCTGGGGGTGGACAGCTCAGAAGCAAACGAGATCCGAAGTCGCTACTGGTCCCGGTTCGGCACCACGCTCGCCGGGCTCATGCGCGAACACGACGTGGATCCCGAGGCGTATCTCGAGTTCGTGCACGACATTTCCCTCGATCATCTGGAACCAGACCCTGAACTTGCGAGTGCGATCGCTGCCCTTCCGGGGCGGGCAATCGTCTACACCAACGGCTCGGAACCCTATGCCCGCCGAGTCATCGAGGCACGGGGTCTGTCGGGCATCTTCGATGCCGTCTATGGTGTCGAGCACGCAGACTACTTTCCGAAGCCCGAACGTGTTGCGTTCGAAACCATAATTGCCAGGGACGGCCTCGTGCCGCGACGCGCAGCCATGTTCGAAGACGATGCACGCAACCTGCTCGTTCCCTTGGCGCTCGGCATGCGCACGATCCTGGTTGCAAGAGCGCCCGATGACGCGCCGCATGTCCAACACCATGCATGCGACCTTGTAGACTTCCTCAAAGACCTCGCCAGATGAAACCCTGGTCCAACCGCATCAATCTGCAAAGGAGATAGGGTTTTCCGTCATGCGCGCGATTGAGGCCGACATATTCGTATCCGGTGGTGGAATCGCAGGATTGGTGGCAGCCGTGGGCCTTGCGGACGCCGGATTCTCGGTAATCCTTGCCGACCCCGCACCGCCCCCCGCCACTGCCAAAGGTGACGACCTGCGTTCCACGGCATTTCTTGAGCCATCGCGTCTGCAACTGGATGCGATTGGAATTTGGAGTGCATTATGTGACGCCGCAACGCCGCTTGAGGCGCTTTGCGTGGCAAATTGCCGGGGGGACCCGCCAAGGATCGAAGCAGAACGCTCTTTCCGTGCCGAGGACCTTGAAGTTCCCGCCCTGGGATGGAACCTCCCCAACGCCCTTACGCGGCGAAGGCTGGCGGACTTGGCGGAGGCCAACGCGCGCATTGATCTCAAGTTCGGCGTCGGCTTCTCTTCGCTTCTTGCACGCCAAGGCGAAGCAATTGTTGGCTTGACCGACGGCACGAGGCTCCGGGCAAGGCTGGCCATTGCAGCCGACGGCAACGCGTCGCCCTTGCGCGAGGCGGCTGGCATTGACGTCGAGACCACCCGCTATGGACAGAAGGCCTTGGCCTTCGCAGTGTCGCACCCGTTGCCCCACATGGCGACCTCCACCGAGCTGTATCTGTCGGGCGGGGCCTTCGTTCTGGTGCCGTTGCCGGACCAGAACGGCGTGCCGACCTCTGCAGTGGTCTGGATGCATGACGGGCCCGAAGTGCTGCGACTTGCCAACCTTGACGATGCGGCGCTCGGAGAAGCCGCCACGCAACGCTCGTGCAGCGTGCTGGGCCCGCTTTCCCCTGTATCTGGCCGCCAGGTGTGGCCCGTCATCACCCAGAGAGCGCACAGGTACACCGCGCAGCGCGTCGCAGTGATTGCCGAAGCGGCCCACGTGCTGCCGCCCATCGGCGCACAGGGCCTGAATGTCTCGCTCGCGGACATCTGGTGCCTGCTCGAGCTAGCGAGGGACGCACCGGGAGAACTCGGAACATCCCGTCAGCTCGCCACTTTTGCGCGACTGCGGCAACTGGACGTCCTGGCCCGCACCAGCATGATCGACCTCTACAACCGGATCTGCCGCGACGGATCTCCTGCCGGACAGCTCCTCCGCTCCGCCGGATTGCGGCTGGCAGGCGACTGGGCCCCATTGCGAAGCGCTGTTATGCGTGCAGGCCTGGTGAGTTGAAGCGCTGCACGGATCGCGGGTTTGGAGAAGCCCTGGAACCAAGGGCCTGTCCGCCCGTGCAATGCCACGGTCCCGATCTCTTCGCTGCCGGCAGTGGGAGAGGAGCTGGAGTTTCGTGGGGTCTTGGGGCTGGGAATTCAGGCGTTCAGGTCAGGCATGAGCGCGTCCGATCTATGCCCCTCCTTCATGGTGAGGCTGGTTTTCCCTGAGATAGATGTCGATTCGGATGCGTTCCTGCGTCCTGTCGAATGGCACGCGGTCGACCGTCGCCTTGAGAAGCCGCGTGGCGGATCGCACGATGTGGCCGGTGTCCTGATTGATGATCGCGTCAAACGTGCCCGATTGAAGCGCGATGCGCGAGGAAGGTGTCAGTTCGTGGGCCACGACGACAAGATCCGGATGCGGACCGGAATCTTCGAGAAACCGGATCAGGCCGGGATTGCCGGCAGCCGACGAGTATATGCCGCACAGGTCAGGATACGCGGCGAAGACCTCCGGCAGCACTTTGCGGATCAGCTCCGGATCATCGCGGCCTTCAATTGAGGCGAGCACCTCAAGGTTCGGATATTCCGCGGCCATCAGGGCGTCGAACCCATTGCGACGCTCCAGGTGATCGCGAGCAAGGCGCGAGCCGGCGATGACGAGGATGCGGCCCTGGCCGCGAACGAATCGTCCCATCAGGCGGGCGGCGGTTCGTCCCGCAGCAATGTTGTCTATGCCGACGAAATGATCCCGCTCGGAGCTTGGCAAGTCCGAAACCAGAGCAACCACTGCAATGCCCTTTGCGCGTGTGCGCTTCACGGCGTCGCGGACGGCCGGGGTTTCGACACCAATCACGGCCACCCCGTCAGTCGACTCCGGATCAAGCGCATCGAGCGCGTCAACCATCGCACGCGGATCAAAGGGCGGAACGCTTTCGCGTCCAAGTATCGTGCGTTGATGGACGAGCTTGGCGCCTTGTGCTGCCACCTCCCCATCGAGAGCGACCATGAACTCGTTGGCCGTCTCAGGGATGATGAACAGGAACCGGTAGAGGCGTTTCCTGGCGAGGTTCGCAGCGGCCGTGTCTCGGACGTATCCCAGTTCGGCTATGGCTTGGTTGACTTTCGCGATCGTGACATTGCGCACCCCTGGGCGCGCGTTGAGAACCCGATCCACGGTCGCGAGCGACAACCCAGTCACACGTGCGATGTCATTGACCGTGGGTTTCCGGACCACCGTCCTGAGACCGCTGCCCTTCAATGTCAGGCCCGCACTGCCTTGGCGAGGCCTTCAAAGAGAATCGCGACCGCCTCTGCGCCCGGGTCATTGTGGCCCATCAGGTTTCTGGACGGCACGTAGGCCGCGCGACCCGCCTTGGCCTTGTGGATCGAGGCGGTGCCGTCCGCTCCCTTGCGGGCGGCAGCGGCCGCCGCCGCCAGCCCGCCGTCCATCGCGTCAAGAGCAGGGGCAAGCGCATCGATCATCGTACGGTCGCCAACCTGTGCCCCGCCAACTTCGGAGACGCGTTTCAACCCTTCCTTCAGGGCTCGCTCGACTGGAGCGCCTCCCGCGCAAGCGTCGCCTGCCGCGTTGAAATAGATCGCGAGGATCACGCCTGAGGAGCCACCCATCGTCTGGCTCAGTTCATTACCCAGCGCAGGGAAGAGCTGCGTGAGGTCGGCAAGCGGCATCCTGCCGAGGCCAGCCTTCAACGAACGCGCCGCTGCTGCCAGCGTGCTGCCGGTGTCGCCGTCGCCAGATTTGGCATCAAGCTCGTTGAGTCGCCCCTCAGCCCCGACCAGCACATCGGCGACCTGCTCGATCACGGCACGCGTCTTCGGGTTGGGGGAAGGAATCGGCTCGATCGGAGTCAGGCCATCTGGAAGGGGCGCGACCTGGATCGGCTTCATCTCAACCAATCCGGGCCATGCCGGCATCGGAACAGGAGCGGCAAGCGCAGCGAGATCGCTTTCGGTCGCAGGCAGGACCGAGACCGAGAAGCCGTGCATGTCGAGCGAGGTCATCATCGGTGCCGGGCCGATCAGGTGGGTGACCGCTCCGGCATCCACAAGCGCATGGCAAAGGACGGACATCTCGATGGGCGTGGTCGAACCAAGATTGTTCACCAGCGCGACACAGGGACCGTCCTCCAAATGAGTTCGCAACTTGCCGAGAACGACCTCCATCGCCTCCGCCGCGCCCGCGAAATCGACTTGCTCCACGCCTGGCTCGCCATGGATTCCGAGGCCGAGTTCGGCCTTGCCCGCCGGAATGCGATCCTCCTTTGGCGATCCAGGCACGGTGCAGGTATCGAGGCTTTTTCCTATCGAGGCGACGTTGGCAATGATTCTCCTGGCCGCCGCCGCGACGTCTTCGAGCGACGCACCGCTTTCGGCAATTGCACCTGCGATCTTGTGCACGAACAGCGTACCGGCGACACCGCGCGGCTGAGGCAGGTCCGGCAGCGCCACGTCATCGTCGACAACCACCATCTCCACCCTGCGGCCAAGAGCGCGGGCGCGTTCCGCAGCAAGGCCGAAATTCAGGCGGTCGCCGGTGTAGTTCTTGACGATCAACAGGCATCCGGCGTCCCCGGTGACGGCAAGGATTCCGGCCAGGACCGCCTCGACGGACGGCGAAGCGAAGACCTCGCCGCAGACAGCGGCGGTCAGCATGCCAGGGCCGATGAAGCCCGCATGCGCCGGTTCATGGCCCGAACCGCCGCCCGAGATCAGGGCGACCTTGGAGCGGTCCCAGTCCGTGCGGTAGACGACCTTGACGTGCGGAAAGCCGTCTAGCCGGGCGAGCGTGCCGCCGGAACAGCTCAAGAGCCCGTCGATCGCTTCCTTAACAAGATCGTCCTTGGCGTTGACGAATTGCGCCATGTTGGTCCTCCTTTACGTGACACGATTGCCTTCAGCATCGAAGAAGATCGGGTTCTGCGCGGCGATGCGCAAGATCTCTCCGGGCGCGAGCGTGCTGTGCGGGTCGGTGAGCGTGACAACATCATGATTGCCGAGTTTAAGGTGAAGGCGTGTCTGGTCGCCCAAGTGTTCGACCCTGGTGACGGTTGCGTCCCTGCCGTCGCCCTGCCGAATGTTCTCGGGCCTGAGGCCGACGCGTGCAGCGCCGGGAGGGGCGTGGTCCTCCAGGAGACCGACGGGCAGGAGGTTGATCCGTGGCTGGCCGAGACGGGCGGCGACGTAAGCCGTGTTCGGATTCTCGTAGATCTCGCGCGGGTTGCCGAACTGGACAAGGCGGCCGTGATCTAGAACGCCCACATGGCTCGCCATCGTCAACGCCTCGATCTGGTCGTGGGTGACATAAAGGAGCGTCGCGGCGAGTTCCGCGTGAATGCGCTTCAGCTCCAGACGCAGGTCTGCGCGCAACTTCGCGTCAAGCGAGGATAGCGGTTCGTCCATCAGGTAAACTTGGGGGTCCCTCACCAGCGCGCGTCCGATGGAGACGCGCTGCATCTCTCCGCCTGACAATTCCGTCGCCTTGTTATCGAGCTTGTGTGGAATGTGCAGGACATCAGCCACCCTCTGCACCAAGTTCGCGATTTCGGCTTCCGGTGTCTTGAGGATCGGGGAACGAAGCGGGAAAGCGAGATTCTCGCGCACGGTCATGTGCGGGTACAGCGAGTATTGCTGGAATACCATCGCCACATCGCGCTGCGACGGGGTAAGCCCGTTCACGACATCGCCACCGATACGGATTTCGCCGGTATCGGCCGTCTCCAAGCCGGCGATCAGCCTCAACGTCGTTGTCTTGCCTGCACCCGTCGGGCCAAGCAGCACGACGAAGGCGCCATCCGGGACGGTCAGGTCCATGTCGATCAGGGCATTGGTCTTGCCAAATGACTTGGACACGTTTGAGAGCTGCACCTCAGCCATGGAGCACGCCCTCGTTGAGCGATGAGCGGAGCGCACGGCCAGTGCCTTCGTCGAAGAGCGTGACGGTTGCGGGATTGAAGGCAAGACCAACGGCTTCTCCCATCTTGACCGGCTGGTCGGAGTTGATTCTTGCCTTCACTTCGCCGTTCGGAGTCCGGATCGTCACAACCTGAGTGGTGCCAAGGTATTCGGTCGCCAGAACCTCGCCACGATACGAACCGTCGGTCACGAGTTGAATATGCTCTGGGCGGACGCCGAAGACGAGGTTGCCCGCAACACTCTCGCGAAGCTCGGGCATGGCCATCTGGTGCCCGCCCAGTTCAGCGACGGTATCGCCGCTCGCCAGGGTCCCCGAGAAACCGAGGAAGTTCATCGGCGGCGAGCCGATGAAATCAGCGACGAACATGGTGGCGGGCTTGTCGTAGATCTCCTGCGGCGTGCCAAACTGCTCGACCACCGCATTGTTCATGACCACGATCTTGTCTCCCATCTGCATGGCTTCGAGCTGGTCGTGCGTGACGTAGACCGTGGTTGCGCCCATGCGGTCATGCAGCGCGCGAAGCTCTTCGGCCATCCGCTCGCGGAATTCGGCATCAAGCGCGCCGAGCGGTTCGTCCATCATGAAAGCCTTGGGTACTC
Organism: Silicimonas sp.; assembly: GCA_022824315.1. GTDB lineage: Bacteria > Pseudomonadota > Alphaproteobacteria > Rhodobacterales > Rhodobacteraceae > JAJEFO01. The sequence continues at coordinate 4,163 of JAJEAC010000041.1, read as the reverse complement.
GCACGATGGCGCGGCCGAGCGCGACGCGTTGCCGGTCGCCGCCGGAAAGCCCGCCCACGGGACGATCAAGGATGTCACCGATGCCAAGGATCCTGGCGACTTCGGCCACCTTCTCCCTCACTTGCGCCCGCGGCATGCCTTGGCTCACAAGCGGATAGGAGATGTTCTTTCTGACGTTCATATGAGGGTATAGCGCGAACATCTGGAAGACAAAGGCAATGTCGCGCTCGCTCGGCGGCTGCTGGCTGATCTCCTCACCGTCGAGATAGATCTCGCCGGAGGTCGGCAGTTCCAGCCCCGCGATCATCCGGAGCGTTGTGGTCTTGCCGCAGCCCGAGGGGCCGAGCAGCATGAAGAACTCGCCGTCCCCGACAGTAAAGGAACTTTCCCGGACCGCGACAAAGTCGCCAAATTCCTTGCGGACGTTCTGAACGACGATCTCAGCCAATCATTCGTCCTCCGGGAAATGACTGACGACGATGAACATCAAGGTGCCGACCAGCGTGGTTATGAAGCTGTAGCTGTAGGCCCACATCACGAATGGCTGCATCAGCATGAAGACGCCAAGCGCGATGATGATGGTGGCCAGCATCTCCCAGGGACCGCGGCGGAAACGACCAAGACCTTTAAAAAATCGGCTCATTTGCGAACCGCCCCGAACGTGATGCCGCGGAGCAAGTGCTTTCGCAGCAAGATGGTGAAGATCATGACCGGCAGCAGGAAGATCGTTGCGCCCGCCGCAACCGCTGGCCAGTCGAGGCCACCTATTCCGATGATGGTCGGTATGAATGGCGGTGCGGTTTGTGCCGTGGCGGACGTGAGAAGGACGGCGAAGGCGTATTCGTTCCAGGCGAAGATCAGGCAGAATACCGCCGTCGACGCGATGCCGGTCGCGGCCTGTGGAAGTACGACTTTGCGAAACGCCTGGAATCGCGTGTAACCGTCGATGAGCGCCGCCTCTTCATACTCGCGCGGTATTTCGTCAATGAATCCCTTCAGGAGCCAGACCGCGAGAGAGATGTTCACCGCCGTGTAAAGGAAAATCATGCCGAGATGCGTATCGGACAATCCGAGGTTCCGGTACATCAGGAAAATCGGGATCGCGACAGCGATGGGCGGCATCATCCTGGTGCTGAGGATGAAGAACAGGAGATCATCCGCCAAGGGTATCTTGAAACGACTGAAGGCATAGGCCGCGAGCGTCCCGAGGAATACGCTCAGGAACGTCGACCCAAAGCCGATTATGACCGAGTTCAGGAAGCGTTCGCCGAATTTCGAGGGGCCGACGATCACCATGTCATACTGGCGCACAATCTCGTCCGCCCAATGCTGCGGCGGGTTGGCGGCGAGAAACTCCTGCGTCTGGCGCGTGCGCGTCGTGAACAGGTTCACGTAGCCTTCAAGCGTCGGGTCGAACACCCACTTCGGCGGATAGCTGATCGCGTCCGCAGGGCTCTTGAATCCGGTCAGCATGATCCAGACGAGCGGGATCATCGTGACCAATGCATAAACAACGACAAGAGACCCGGCGATCCACTTCTGGCGCGACGAGGGAGCGTTGATGGAATGGGCGCTCATGTCGGGTTCCCCCGCTCTCGGACCGCTTCGGTCATGCGCGCATTTCGGGAGCGTGGGATGAGGTGGACATCCTTTGCATTCCGTGAAGCCGGTCTCGAATTCAAGTCTCGGAAAACGCGTATCGGGGAACGATTTGCCATCTCAGCGCTCCTTCACCTTGTTGAGCGCCTTGACATAGATCGAGGCGAGGCCGAAGACCGTGACGAACAGGATGATGGCGTAGGCGGATGCGTAGCCCGTGCGCCACTTCTCGAACGCCTCGCGCTTCAGGTTGATCGAGGTGAGTTCGGTCGTCGAGCCCGGCCCCCCGCCGGTGAGTTGAACGACAAGGTCGAACATCTTGAAGTTCTCGATGCCGCGGAAGAGCACGGCCAGCATCAGGAACGGCAGGACCATCGGAACCGTGATCGTGAAGAACTGCCGGAGCTTCGAGGCGCGGTCGATCTCCGCGGCCTCGTAGATGTAGTCGGGGATGGATCGCAGACCTGCCAGGCAAATCAGCATCACGAAGGGTGTCCACATCCAGGTGTCCACGATGACGATCGACCAAGGCGCAAGATTCACCTGGCCGAGCATCTCGAAACTCGACGGGTCGGCACCGGTGAAGAAGCTGACGATGTAATTGAAGAGACCGATTTGCGGCTGGTAGAGGAACTTCCAGAAATTTCCGACCACGGCGGGCGACAGCATCATCGGCAGGACTATGACCGTCGTCCAGAAGGGGGAGCCGCGAAAATTCTTGTTGATCAGGTAGGCCAGCGCGAAGCCGATCAGGACCTGAAGGACAATGGTCCAGAACAGGAAGTGTGCAGTTGCCTGCATATTCAGCCAGATGTCGCTGTCCGTCAGGATGCGCTCGTAATTGCGCAAGCCGATGTTCTTGACCTCACGGTTCAGCCGGTTGGCACGGTAGTTCGTGAAGCTGAGCTGGATGGTCCAGATCAGCGGGAAGATATTGATCGCGAGCAGAAGGAAAATCGTCGGTGCCACGAACAACCAAGCGATGGCGCGGTCAGACATGCCCTTGATTTTGCGTGCGACCCTGGGCGGCGTTGCACGGGCAACGCGGTCCATCGTGCCGTCGGACATGGCGCTTTCCTCGCTCGGTTCAGGTGTGCGGGGCAGGATGCTCCCTGCCCCGCACGAATGGCCGAACCCTGGCAGGCCCGGCAGGAAGTTCGCTTAGAGCTTGCCCTCGTCTTCAAAAACCTCGGTCCAGTCCTCGATCAGCTTGTCGAGCGCTTCCTGCGCGGTTCCTTGATCGGCGACCACGTAGTCATGGATACGCTTCTGCATGGCGAGAAGAAGTTCGGCGTAAGCCGGCTCCTGCCAGAAATCCTGAACGCCATCCATGGCTTCCAGGAAGTCGCCCGCAAAGGGCTGGCTGTCGACGAAGCCTGGATCCTGCAGCACGGAGTTGTGGGCCGAATAGCCGCCAAGCTCCCACCACTTCGCCTGGACTGCCGGCTGGGCAAACCACTTGATGTACTCGAGCGCCGCGTCCTGCTTGTCGGAATAGCTGACGACGCTGATGCCCTGACCGCCAAGTGTCGAGGCCGCGATGTTCTGCGGCGGGTTGACGAAGAAATCGATCTTGTCGCCACCCGTGTTCGGGTCCGCATAGAGACCGGGGAAGAAGGCGAACCAGTTCATCGCCATTGCCACCTGGCCGGACTTGAACGCGTCGAGGCTTTCGCCCATGTAGCTGTTCGTGTAGCCTGGCGGCGTCGCGGTCTCGTAGAATTCCTTGTAGAATTCGAGTGCTTCCACGGCCTCCGGCGAGTTCACGGCGCCTTCCATGTCATAGGAGCCCGGCGTGTTCTCGTACTTGAAGCCCCAAGGGTACAACGCACTGGTGACTCCCATGGTTATCCCTTCCGAGCCTCGCTCGGTGAAAATTGCGGCACCGTACACGGTCTTGCCGTCAATTTCGCGCTCCTGGAAGAACTGGGCGATCTGCAGCAATTCCCTTTGGCTTTGCGGTTCGCGGAGTTCCTGGCCGGTCGCATCCTGGTAGGCGGCGCGAATGTCCTCGCGCGCGAACCAGTCCTGGCGATAGAACCAGCCATTGGCGTCGCCCATCGCGGGCAGCGCGTAGTAGTTCGGCGTGCCCTTGGGCCACGTCGAATAGGCGTAGACCGTCGCCGGCGCAAAGTCGTCCATGCTGATGCCTTCCGAATCGAAGAAGCCGTTCAGCTTCACGTAATGGCCGTTCTCCGCGCCGCCGCCGATCCACTGGCTGTCGCCGATCATCAGGTCGCAAAGCTTGCCTCCCGAGTTCAGCTCGTTCAGCATCCTGTCCGCGAAATTTGGCCATGGCACGAACTCGAAGTTCATGGTGTGGCCGGACTGCGCCTCGAATTCCTTGGAAAGTTCCACCAACGCATTGGCCGGGTCCCAGGCCGCCCAGCAAAGCGTAAGGTCCTCGGCAGCGGCCATCGACGGCAGGCTGGCGGAAGCGGTGAGCGCCACGATCATCGCAGCGGATGTTCTCGTTTTCATGAAGTTCTCCCAAAAAACTGATGCCACCAAGGCATCCATGCAGGCGACGCTATTTGAGGGACGTACATCACGTCAACGGCAAT
>JAJEAC010000070.1 GCA_022824315.1 Silicimonas sp. | reverse complement strand
TGGTGTTGACCGGATGTCATCAGCCGGAGCGCCCTTTCGTGGTCGCCGTAAGGGAAGACGGTAACCGGCAACGGGGGCACCACGCCGCGGTCGAGGAGGTCGAGACAGGTCTCCGAAAGTTCGCGCGAAAGGAGTGGATCGTCGACCATAAGGCGGTCGAGGTCGAGTGCCGCGAAACGCAGGTTCTTGCGGAAGACTCGGAGACCGAGGGCGCTGTCGGCGTAGATGTCAACCTTGCCGATCTCGCAATGCCAGCCGCCCGCCCGCAAGGATTCGAGGCACAGCGGAACGTGACGGCCAGCGAGCGAGTTCAGCACGACATCGACGCCCTGACCGCCGGTGGCCGTCATAAGCCCATCGTACCACTCTTCGCTGTGTGAATCGAAGACTGCCCGCACTCCCAACTCGAGCAGCCGTTCGCGCTTGCTCTCGTTGCCGGCAGTGGCGTAGATCTCCGCACCCACGTTGCTGGCGAGCGCGATAGCCGCTTGACCGATGCCACCCATGGCCGAGTGAATGAGGACGCGTTGCCCTTTGCGCAACCGGGCCAAGTGGATCAGGGCGTAGTAGGCAGTGACGTAGACTGAGAGCGATGACGCTGCCTCCTCCATGCTAAGGCCGCCAGGCTTGGGAAAAACTCGGTGCTGATCGACCACTGCGCGATTGCTGATGCACCCACCATCGACAAAGATCACCTCATCGCCGGGTTCGAGTCCAGTCACCGCAATGCCGGTACGGAGTACCACGCCACTCGCCTCCATGCCCAACTCGTGGCCGAACGCAGATCGCTCATAGGCCAATGCAGGCAGCAGCCCCAAGGTCACCATGACATCGCGGAAATTGAGCGCCGCAGCGGCGACTTCTATCTCTACATGGTGGGGACCCAGAGGGGGCAGCTCGTACGTTTTCATTCGCAAGCCGCTGATCTGCCCGGCGTTTTCCAAGAACAGCCGATAGGGCGGGTTCTCGTCGACGGGAACACGCGGGTATTCATCGCGATTGCTCACGACGCGCGGCACCCACAGCCTCCCCTCGCGCACGGCCAGCTCGCGCTCACGCACGTCGTGGCACGCGAGCCATGTCAAGGTGTCAAGGTCTTCTTCAACGCCCAAGTCCACCAGGCGGAATTCGAGCTTGGCTTCTTCGGCGACCTCCATCGCCATGCTGCGTACCGCCCCCCAAAGGGGGCTCCCGCGTGCATCTTCTGTGTCTAGCGCCGCTGTTTGGGTCACAACGGTGACACGGCATCGGCAACTGGCATGTTCGATCCTGTAGGGAACTAGCGACTGAATCAGGGCGACGAATTGCAAGATCACCCTCTCGCCTGTCGGATCCTCCGAGTCCTTGCCGCAGAAGAAATCGATTGCTTGCACGTCCGTAGCGTCTGGACACTCCTCTGGCTCAAATGGGACGCCCGAAGCCAAGGAATTGGAGGGGATGGCATGGACCCCCGGGTCGTTGAGCAGGGACGCCCACGCATCCGCCATGCTGGCGGAATCTCCCATCACCCAGCGCGGGCTCGGCAGCGTTGTCTCTTCGGGCTCGGTGCAGAACAGCAAGGGTGCCTGCAGCAGCGTTGCCTGCCGGCCGACCCGAAGCGCGGTCCAGTCCGCGCCGGGCTCAACGGTTGCGCCGTCTTTGTGGGAAACGAGCGCCAAACCGCCGGCGACCGCCGCCTTCCGCCAAAAGCGCCAATCGTTCTCCGTGAACGCATCCAGATCCTGATAGAGAAACAGGACCTCCGCCGCATTCAAGCGCAGAAGGCCGTTTTCGAGCGCGGCCTCCTGCCGCCCGGAAGGATCGAGACATTCGAAACGCAGCGCGGCGTCATGGCCGTGGAAAGCGTCGTAATTTGCGCGCGCTCCCTGTTCATCGTCGGCGACGAGCCAGAATTCGCAATGCGCATCCTCGCACGAGAGTCGCTCGACGCACTTCTGAAGCGCGGTCTGTTCTGGCGCCCTGGAACCCGCGAACTCCAACGCAAGGCAGGCACGCGAATCGCCGCCAGTCGTGCCCGCACGTTCGAGGGCAGCAAGCAGGGCAGATGGCTCAATCTCCCCTTCGGGCAACTGGTCCAAGATTGCGGTGCCGTCGGAGACGTGCTTGGGCTGCCAAACGATGCAATGTTTGCTGTGCGGCTGGTCGACTCGCCGAGGATAGGAGATGAAGGAAACGTATTTTCCGATATGGAGGGTGAGGGCTCCGGTAGCTTCATCATAGAAGTTCAACCTGCCGGACACCCACTCGCCGTTCGGAACGTCATATTGACCCTTGTCGTCAACTTCATACCGCTTGCCGCCAGGATAAGTCAGTTGGCACACGAGGCGCGGCACGGACGCCGCGCCCAGGAACGTGACATTCGCCGCGCGCAGAGGACTGGCAAATCGATCGGCGCCGAGCATCAGGTGGTAGAGACACGACTGCACCCCTCCGTCGAGGAGGGGCGGGAAAGAGACGTAACCCTCCTCTCTTCCGGCCTCCCACAGCGCTTCGTCAACCTCGACATCGAGTAGCAGTCGGCCGGTCTCCCGTTCGCGCCTGAGTCTCCGAATGTTTCGGAAGTGGGGGCCGTACTGGTACGTATCTCCAAGAACCACTTCAAAGCGCTCGTAGATCTCGTCGTCGGCAGCGTAGCGAAGCGCTTCGTATAGGGAAGAGTCGATGTCAGCGAGCGTTTCTGGTGCATCCATTTCTGGCCGAGCGTCAATAATGCGCACCCTTCCGCGGCAATGCAGCTCGCTCTGCGGATCAACTTCATAAGGCAACGTCGAAATCCGGAAAGTGTATTCGCCGGTCGCGTTGGGGACCGGATACAGGGCCGTCTGCAGCCTGACGGGTGCTTTCCTCGGGATAGGGCATGGTTGCAGGAACTCAAGTACGTCAAAGTGAACCGGGACGCCTCCAAGAGCTTCCAGTATCAGTTCGATATAGCCAGCTGCTGGCATGATCGACGCGTGGTGAACGCGATGCTCCGCCAGCCACGGGAAAGCACTTTCGGACAGTCGCGCTTCGAACAGGAGATGGTCGCTGGGAATCCGGTGGCCGACCAACGGTCCGTGCGCGTAATCGCCCTGTTGCAGGAAGAATTCGTCGTCAAGCCTATTGTCGACGGTCCTTTCCTCGTCCCTAGGATGCCCGGGCAGCAGTTGAACAATGGGCTTGGGTCGCGGATACTGGGCGGCAAAATCCAAAGACACGCCGGTCCTGAAGAGGGCGCCCAAGGCTTCGAGAATGCCGACGCACGAATCCTGGTCTCGCATGAGTGTCGGAATTGAGACAGGCGGCGGCGACATGTCTTCCACGCATTGCGCGACGAGGGGTTGCAATGCCGAATGCGGTGCCAGTTCCAGCACCACATCGGGCCGGTAATCGCGCTTGACCGTCTCCATCGCTTCAGCGAAACGGACGCGCTGGCGAATGTTCGACCACCAGTAGGCACGATCCAGTCGCCCCGTTTCGGCACCGGTCACCGACGAGACAAAGGGGACATCGATGTTGAAAGACACGTCGTCAAGGAAAGTGAATGCCTCCAACGCATCATCCATGATCACATCCATGGAGCTGGAATGAAAGGCGATGTTTCCTGGGATTAACCCGCTTTGAAGGTTGCGCCGGTCCAGTTCCTCGATAATTGGCCTCAGGTTGCCTACGCGACCGCAGATGACCGTGTTGGCCGGCGCGTTCTCGCAGGCGATTTCCACCTGCGCGGTCCGTTCACCTTCAAGACGGAAGGGAACGTCCAGGGCATCCAGCAATTCCTCGACACCCGGTCGATCGAGGCCGATCGCCAGCATGCGGCCGGATCCCGCGACGCGCTGCTGAAGGGTGGCGCGATGGAAGACCAGACGTGTCGAATCGGCGAGCGAGAGAGCGCCCGATGCATAGGCCGCAGCCACCTCGCCCGAGCTGTGGCCCAGCACGCAGTCCGGATAGACACCCCAGGTCTTGAATGTCTCCACCAATGCGCATTGGATGGCGAAAATAGCGGGCTGGGCCAGTTCGCATTCGTCGAGCGCCGCCTGAGGAGAATCGAAACAGGCCTCGCACAAGGATGTCTCGCAAAGGGCGCGCCACTCCTCGTCGATGGCATCGATTGTACGGCGGAACACCGGATGTGCCCTGTAGAGTTCACGCCCGCAGCCAGCCCACTGCGTCCCCTGTCCGGCGAACACCATCAACAACCGCGGCTCACCCTCACCCACGGTCCCGATCGGAACACGTTCCGCCGCGAACGCTTCCAGCGCGTCGGCGAGCTCTCCGCGACTGCGAACGGCGAAGGCAGTGCGCGCCGCAAAGTGAGTGCGGCGTCTGCTGAGATTGCCGGCAACTGTGTAGAGGTCCTGCGGTTGCGCGTCGAGCATCTCCCGCAGGCGATCGGCGCTCTCCGCGAGCGCATCGGGCGTGCGCGCCGAGAGAGGAATCACATAACCGGCGTCGGGCGCTAAAGGCACCGACCAGATTCTAGGCCGCGCCGGCCGGTACTCGCTCACCACGCAATGGCCGTTGGCCCCACCGAAACCAAATGAATTGATTCCCACGACGACTGGATGCTTGGGAAAGGGTTCGCATTCCGTCTGGACCCGCATGGGGCAATGGTCGAAGTCAATCTCCGGATTCGGCAACTGATAGTTCTTTGACACCGGCGCGAATGTACGTCGCTGAATCATCAGGACGACCTTGAGCAGCGCGCAGTGAAAGGCAGCAGCTTCCATATGCCCGATGTTGCTCTTGACGCTGGAAACTCGAAGCGCGGCCTTGCGCTCGACACCGCCAAATGCCTCGGCGATGGCGTTGCCCTCTATGGGGTCTCCGACCGCTGTCCCGGTTGCATGTGCCTCGACGTAGTCGAACTCGCATGGTGCGCGGCCGGCACGGGCCGTGGCCTCGTGAATCAACTGGACTTGGGAATGGCGGGTTGGTGCACTGATATACCGGCCAGGGGCGAGACTCGCTGTGCCATCTGCCGCCCCGGCGGCGTTCACCGCAGTCGCCTCGATCACGGCGAAGATCGGGTCTCCGTCCCGTTCGGCCGCCGGCAGTGGTTTCAGTGCAAAGACAAACGATCCTTCGGAACGCATGTAGCCATTGGCTTCCGCATCGAACGAGTGGCAGGCACCGTCCGGGCTGATGACTCCCATGAGATTGAAGCCGCTGCTCATCCTGGCGCTGCCCAGATATGTGACAGCACCAACGAGCGCCTGTTCGCAATCTCCGCATGCGAGCGCGTTCATCGCCGCGTGCAGGGCAGTCAGGCCGGCGGAGCAAGCCGTGCAATACGTCGCCGACGACCCCATGAGGTTGAAGTGGTAGGAAATCCGATTGGCCAGCATGGCGAGGCTGATGCCTGACACGGAATTCTCGGTGACGCCATGCTGCGGTCGCCAGTTGGACACGGCAGGCACCTGTGAACCGATGAAGACACCTGTGGGACTGTTGTGCAGCGTGCGAAGATCCCAGCCGACATGTTCGATGGCCTCCCACGCGCAGTTGAGCAGCATCCGCACCTGCGGTTCGGTCTGCCTCAATTCATTGTGGGACATGCCGAAGAACGCACGGTCGAAGAGCAACTCGTCGTCGTCGCGAATCAGTCCTTCGTACGGGCTTGCAAGGCGTCCCGGACCTGAAAAACCGCCAATGGGAAGATGGCCACGCCCGTAGCGATCGCTAATCCGTTCCTGGACAATTTCCCGACTGCTGAGGAGGTTCCAGAAATCGGAATCTGACTGAATCCCGCCAGGCATTCGATGGCTGTACCCGACAATGGCGACGCCGCAGTCCGTGCCTAGTGAAGTCATGTTTTTCCCGGCGTCTGAACATTGGGACCGCCACTCTACGACGGCTATGGCAAATTTGGCAATTGCCTGCAAACAAATCTTGGCCGGGCTCTAGTCGAGACTTTCTTCGTTCGGCACACGAATCGTGTTCTGCACCGACACGTCAGATGACTTGCACTATTCCGGCGCCATTCGGAGCGCCCCGTCGAACCGGATCACGGCACCGTTCATAAAGGTGTTCTCCGCGATATGAACTGCAAGTGCAGCGAACTCGTCCGGGCTTCCAAGGCGCGTGGGAAAGACCATAGTTTCGAGCAGGAAGCGCTTGGCCGGCTCTGACAAGCCCGCCATCATCGGCGTGTCCATCAAACCTGGCGCGATGCAGTTCACGCGGATGCCCGCGCTGGCAAGCTCACGTGCGAGCGGGATCGTCATCGCCACCACGCCGCCCTTCGAAGCCGCATAATCGAGCTGCCCGATCTGCCCCTCGAAGGCAGCGACCGATGCGGTGGTTACAATGCATCCGCGCTCATTGTCTTCCATGGGCTCAAGAGCCGACATGTCGGCGGCGGCGAGCCGGCAAGAGTTGATCGTGCCCACGAGATTGACGCGAATCGCACGGGTGACTCTTTCAAGCGGGCTTGCAGTTCCGTCGCGTCCTACCAGCCGCGCGCCAGGAGCGATGCCGGCGCAGGTTATCAGGATTCGGGTTGGTCCAATTTTCTCGCGCACCGCCATGAAGGCGGCTTCGTGGCTCGATGGATCGGCCACGTCGCACGCCGCAGCGACACCGTCGATCTCGGTCGCGACTCGTCGAGCCGACTCCTCGTCGATGTCCAGGATACCGACCCTGGCACCTCGAGTCGCCAACGCGCGCGCCGTCGCCTGGCCCAGCCCGGACGCACCCCCGGTAACAATCGCCGCCTGCCTGTGGACATTCATGGCCAAATTCGCCCGCTTATGCAGCGCATGAATAGCAAGGCGCTTCCCTTGGATGCAAGCGCGCGGGCTTCGGCTGCGTCAGGAATGGTCGCCGGGAGCATGCCGAACTGAAGTCCATATTCCTTCTTTTCCCAAGCAGCTATGCACATGCGTGGTATTTGCGAAACTCGGTGTCACATGATCGGGCTGTCCGGACCGTTCGTCTTCCATGTCGTCATTAACCCCATTCTGCAGCGCTGGCGTGAAGCGTGCCGTCCAGTGTTCGTCACCGTCTCAATGGCCAAGAGCCCGTTTCAGCTTACCAATGGTACGTCAAAATCGAGGAGGCGGCCCCTTGGCCTCGAAACTCCTCAGCCGCCCCTGCGATCTTCTACGAACATCACAACTGCAGGTAGGAAGAAGAGTGTGAACACGCTTGCCGCGATGAGGCCGCCCAGCATACTAACAGCGAACGGTACCAGGAAAATGAGCGCGTCGCCTCTTTCGTAGAGCAGGGGCGAAAGTCCCAACACTGTGGTCACCGTAGTCAGGAATACGGCGCGAAAACGATCACGCGTAGCTGCAGAAGCCGCAGCGATCGCCGGAATAGCGCTGTTCTCCTTAAGAATTGCGTTATAGCGGTCCAGCAGCAGCAGCGCATCGTTTACGATGACTCCCGCCACTCCTATCATGCCAAAAACGGAAATTATGGTAAGGTTCCAGCCCAGTACCCAATGTCCAAAGACCGCACCAGCGAATGCCATTGGTATGCCGGTTGCAGCGACGAGCGGCTTCCAATAGCTGCGAAGAAAAGCGGCCATCAGTCCGTACATGGCGATGAGCGTAATGGGGATTAGAACTCCAAGTGTGTTGAGCACAATCCTCTCATCCCGCGCGCCAGCATCTCTGGAAATCGTTAAGCCGGGATATTTCGAAACCAGTTGGGGAAGAAATTCGTTTGCCAATTCTCTTCGAATCCGAATCGGAGTCGATTCACTTAAGTCGACTTGTGCATTGACCAAGACCGCCTGCTTGCCGTCGATGCGGATCAAATTCTCAATTTGTGTTTCTTCCGTAATCCGAGCAATGGTGAAAAGAGGAATCTCCTTTCCATCAAGAAGGATGATTCTCTCACTTGCAAGTTCCTTCAGGCTTCCACGCCGTTCGGCAGGATAGCGGACCATCACCCGGACTTCATCGTGACCACGTTGTATCCTTTGGACCTCAAGCCCATGGAAATTCGACCTCAACTGCTTCCCAACCATCGCGGGGGTCAGTCCGGACGCCTCTCCGACGGGAGTGAGTTCAATTGTGAAATGCCGTTTGCCGGGCGACAGGCTGTCCGACAGGGAATAGACCGCCGGGAGGGCTTTCAGGAAAGATCCCAGTTCGCTCGCAGCTTGGCTGAGAACGTCTGCATCCTCGTGAACCAATGCGTATGCTACAGAAGGCTTGAATCGGACGCGCGTGTTCTGGAAGTGAACTTTTTCCAGATGATAAATTTCGGCGGCATTCTTTCGCCACTGCCTTTCGATCTCCTCGGGAGACGCCTTCCGAAGTGGTCGTTCGTGAAGTTGCAGCTTCACTGATGCCAGATGGCTCTCAATTCTGTCATCTCGATGGACGTCGGTTCCGGCGGCACCTCCAAGATTGCCTACAACAAGACTGATCGACTTGATCGCCGTTCCTTCGAACTGCTCGTTGACCGCGCTTGCCGCATTCGCGAACTGCCGAGCGGTAGCGGCTGTGGTCTCGAACGGCGTCCCGACTGGAAGCTCCAGCTCTGCCTTGATGGTGTTGTCACGATTGGCCGCAGTGTCGAAAACGACAACCTGGACAAGTTCAGACCTCACCAAGAAGACTGACGCCAGCAAGAAGATGAAACCGATCATGAATGTCAGGAAGACATGGCGAATGGACCACGACACCGCTGGAACCACGATTGCATCCCTGAGTGCATCCAGCTTCTTAACTGTCCATGCCTGGATATCGCGCAAGGGAGCAAGACTCCATCGCCCTTCATGTGACAAATGAGACGGCAGGATACAGAACGCTTCGACCAAGGAGATGAAAAGAACGAAAAAGACCACATAGGGAAGCACGTGCAAGATCTGGTAGTTTCCCGACGTGATGAAAAGGAACGGCAGAAACGCCAATAGTGTCGTCAGTAGGCCCACCGTTATCGGTCCCAGAACGATACGCGCTCCTGAAATGGCCGCATCCATGCCGCGCTTTCCTCTTTCCCTTTCCTTGGCAATGCTCTCTCCGACAACGACGGCGTCATCCACGACGATTCCAATCAGCATAAAGAATGCAAACAAGGATACCATGTTCAATGTTAGATTCGCAGCTCCAAAGAACATGAGCGAGCCAATGAAAGTGATGGGAATTCCCGCTGCAATCCAGATTGCGAAACGAAGGTCAAAAACGAGAACAAGGCACGCAAAAACCAGAAGCGCTCCGATCACGGCATTTCCGATGATTTCCGAGAATCGGTCGAAAATCGGCGTAACCCTGTCGCTCCAGATGGCAACTTCGATGCCCGGAGGCGGCTCGTAACTCGCCAACCAGTCTTCAATGCTGTCCCGGATCCCGATGAACGACTGGTTCTTGAATGCCTCCACACTTACAAACACAGTCGGCTTTCCGTCGACTTCGGACAATATCCTGTCATCCACGAATCCGTCTCGGATCCTTGCGACATCCCCAAGCTTCACAATCGATCCGTCGGGCTGGACAACCAGCGGAACGTCCCTGAATTCCTCTCCATGCCTGCGCTTTCCAATGACATTAAGAACAATGCCGCCAGCATCCGTACGCAATTCGCCGAATGTCTGATTGAGTGACGTCCGACGAACCTTGCTTGCAATCTCGGAGATTGAAAGGTTCAGGCGGCGCAACTCCTCTTCGTTCATTTCGATCGCGATTTCCCTGTCCCGAGTGCCTCCAAGACGAGCCAAGGACACCGAAGGCAGGGAGATCAATTCGTCGCGAACACGTTCTGCGGCCGAACGCAGCCCGTCTTCCGACATGACCGTAGATGAAACCGAAAGCGTCAATATCTCCGCGGACACCTTCGAGAGTCTTACCGTCGGGGGATCCGCTGAAACGGGAGGAAAATTCTCGATGGCGCCTATAGCATTCTTGACGTCCGAGAGAACCGCATCCGCGTCCGCGGTGACGTCAAGTTCGGCTTCAAGCCTGCCCACCCCTTCGGACGCAATGCTGACGACCCTTGCCACGCCTGCAAGCCCGACGATGCTCTCCTCAATGCGGCGATTGATGTCTTCTTCTACTTCTTTGGGAGAAGACCCGGGTGCCGCCACCGACACGCTTATCGTCCTCAGGTCCAATTCAGGCAGAAGTCGAACGTTCAGGTTGAGTCCTCCGATGATGCCGCCCAGAATCAGGAACACCATAAGGAGCTTCGCCGCCACGGGGTTGCCTACAAAATATGCAATCACTCCGCTCTTCATGATCGCCTCTTCTCGCGTTAACTGCGTCCGCGAACCCAAGTTTCGCGCTGTCTAATTCGATGAAGCTGCCGAAACGATCCTGACTTCCAGATCTTGCGCTGCACCTGGCAACGGTCCTACAACCACTCCTTCGCCTGCATCAAACGCCTCTACAACCCAGCCATCTTCGGACAGGGATACAGTCTTCGGCGCCTCCATGCTCAAGGCGCCGCTTCTGACCACCCAAACCTTGTTGTGCTCCCGCGCAGCCGACTCGGGCAAGACGTAGACGTTGTCTCGCCTTGGCCCGACAATATCGACATATGCAAAGGTGCCCGGCGCTGGCAAAGAGTCCATTTCCGATCCCTCAGAGAACTTCAAGAACACCGCCGCGAGGCGGGTGCCCGGGGAAATTACCGACGATGTGCCAACAACTTCGGCCTCGAAGCTGCCTGATTGTGTATTGACGACGGCCGCACGCCCGATGACAGGCTCAAGTTCCTCGAGGATTCCTGGATCGATCGGCACGCGAACCTGCAACGCTCCCCGGCGATAAACGATGCCGATTTTCGCTGATCTTCCCGCCGAAGCAGTCGTTCCCACCACTTCACCGACATCGACATCCGACGACACTACGTGCGAGTCAAAAGGAAGTGAAATAGCGGTGCGCGCAAGCTGTAGTTCGGCCAAGGCCAACGCTGTTCGCGCCTTACCCAACCTTGCCTCCGCCACGGCGATCGACGGCAGGCGACGGAGATCTTCGGGAACCTCTTTGCCTGGATTGTTGTCTGCAAACGAACGTGTGCTCGATTCCGCTATCGCGCGTTCGACATCGACCTCGGCTTCAGCCTCCTTCACCGCCATCCTTGCCGCTTCGACGGCAATTTCGAATTCACTCGGGTCGATCCTGACAAACGGCTCGTTCGCCGGGATCCTTCCTCCTTCAGTGAAGTTCGGCGACACCCATGCAATACGGCCTGGAACCTGAGAGCGCACAGTCACACGCTTTTCGGCCCGTATCGTTCCGGTCAGCGTCTTTGTGACGACATATTGTGTGGCGTTCGGCGTGACAACGCTAACAGCAGGTGTGGATTGCGCTGCACCGGAAGACAACACACGCTCCGCTCGATTCGGTGCCCGGGCGAGATATAGCGCCACTGCAATTGCGAGGAAAATTATTGCCAGCTGAGCGTATCCCAGCCACTTGGAGCGCATGTGCGAACTGCCAGCCTCACTCGGTTCTTGTGACATTGTTTCGACCACCTGCCTGACTTCGGAGCACGGGACCTTGAGACGCGCACTAACTTCTTAGCAATGTCGAATGCTTGGGCCAAGCCATGATTGCGTTGTCCACGCAATCAATTTTGCCAGACATGAAGCCGCAACCGGTACCTAAGAACTTGCTTGCACCGTGCACGTTTCCGGTGGATCGGATGCAGGTGCATGGATGTGGACCTTTTGGACGTAGCCGTCGACATCGGTACGAAAGAGGGCAAGTTCCGATTCCACGGGATCGCCTGCCGCTCCGCTCACTGGATGGAGGCCAAGCGTACCCTCTTTGAATTCGCCGGGCACGACAGGGCTACTTCACAGATGAGCGGCGGAACTGGTACTATTGATGCAGATATCCCGTAATGCGTGAACTCGGCTCGGCGAATTCCGACTTGACCCAAGCGCTGCAGGCGCGAGACCCAAATCCAAAGGCAACAGCAGCACCACGGGCGATTGACATTTCCATCCCTTTGGACTTAGCTAAGACTTAGTCTAAATGGGGACCGAGATGCAGGCATCAGTTCATGAAGCGAAGACAAATCTCTCCAAGCTGCTGGAGAAGGTCAGTCGCGGGGAACGAGTGATCATTACACGCCATGGCATTCCCGCCGCCGAGCTGGTTCCGGCGCGCGCCAAATCGGTGAAGCTCGGCAGCCTAAGAGACGTCGTCTCGCCTCCGCCTGACGAATTCCTTGAACCATTGGACGAAGATGAACTGCGAGCTTGGGAAGGGGAATGACATCTTACCTTCTCGACACGAATGCCTTCTCGATGGCGCTGACTGACGATCCGCGGTTGCCGAAGAGAGCCTATAGCCGAATGCGCGAAGCCGATCGCCTGGCAGTTTCGGCCATCTCGTTCTACGAGATCGGTCAGAAGGTCAGAGTGGGCAAGTGGCCTGAGATGGTCGCCTACGTCGAACACCTGGAACAGCGTGCAGGCTCCGATGGCTTTGATTTGATCCCGCTGACGGCAACGGTGTGCCTGAATGCTTCGATGCTTGACTGGAACCACCGCGACCCATTTGACCGCATGATTGCAGCGGTCGCTCTGCTGGAAACCCTGCCGGTGATCTCCTCCGATCAAGCCTTTGACAGGATCGGCATCGATAGACATTGGACCATATAAGAAGGCGACTCGACGAAGCGAAATTGGCATCTCCAGACAGCGGATGACAATTTGATTGGTCACCTACATGCCGCGTACAACTCTGGAGTGCCGAAAGTGTCGCGTCCGCCACCAGTATCTGTCCGCATGGATGAAGTGCTGACACGGAAATCGTACTAGCTTGAATCCGAGACGTGGAGTGGCATGAAGCGAACCGGAAACAGCCACTTCGCCAGGTCGCCACATTCGTGAAGCCGGGTGGCTGCCATCTGTGAATCTCGGTGGCCACACTCGCGAAATCTTGCACCCACAAACTGCTCGCCTACACCGAGGCGGCCAAGTCCATCATCTGGGGCCCCGACGATGTCGACGGGCCCTTCGTTGGTCTGCGTCACCTACGCGCCGTCAGGGCGAGCCAAACTTCAATGTCCCGCTGCAGTTGAGGTGACACATTTGGCGACCCTCTCGCGCAGAGCCACTTGTAGGCGGAGTTGCGGGACTTGTTGTTCCCGGCAAGATGCTCGTGCAGGAAAAAGCCGGACCCCTGCTCGGCGCTTGCCATGAGGCGCGGGCCGAAGAGCGTCAGTCGGCCTCGCCGACGGACAGGTCGCAAGGCGGAAGCCCGTCATGGAACGCCATTGAACACGCCAGTGCCTGTTCCCGCCGATCCGACGAATCCCGTTCCCTCGTGGAGGAGTCTCCCGAACTTCGGTCAACCCAATGGACAGTCCCGGCTGATCGCTGCCCGGATGCCGAGTCCCGAAGGCATCTTCTGGACGAATGACCACCGTAATGGCAGGATTCGCCCGGGTCTCGACCTTGCGCCTGTTCGATTGTCCTCCATATTCTTGAGTGTCTGGAAAACCGCAGCGGAGGGTGAGATGGCGACGAAGAGCCAGCATGTCGTTCCAAGGGATGGAAAGTGGGCGGTCCGCAGATCCGGATCGGACAAGGCCACTAGGCTCTTTGACACCCAGAGGCAAGCCATCGCGCAAGGACGCGAGATCGCGCGGAAACAGGGCACGGAGCTATATATCCACGGTCGAGACGGTCGAATCCGGGAACGAGATTCTTACGGACGTGACCCATATCCGCCAAAAGGGTGATCTTGGCATCTCCGGATTTCAGCAACAGTGTCTTCATCAACTGTCCACTGGATGATGAATATGAACCGATCCTTCAGGCGATTCTGTTCTGTCTGATACGGTTTGGTTTCAAGCCCATGATCGCCACGGAACGGATCGATTCAGGCGAGACCCGCCTGGAGAAGATCAAGGAACTCATCCTCGGATCCAAGTACTCGATCCATGATCTGAGCCGGTGTCAGTCTTCCCGGTCCGGCGAACATCACCGGATGAACATGCCGTTTGAGCTAGGCTTGGATTTCGGATGCAGGAACTTCGGCGGCACTCCTTTCGATCAAAAAAGATCTTGGTGCTGGAAGAGCAGCGATATCGATATCAGATTGCTCTCTCCGACCTTGCCGGAAGTGAAATCGAAGCGCATGAGGGTCATTATGCCAACGCGATACGCAAGGTGCGCAACTGGATCACGACACTTGGCGCCTGCGAACAGATAGGAGCCAAGGTGTTAGGAGAATATGAGGACTTCCGGGGGTGGCACTTTAGGACTCTCCAAGACACCGGGTTCTCGATGGCAGACATTGCGGACTACCCAACCGAAGAGTTGATTGATGCGATGACCAAGTGGGTGTCTCTTGGTTGTCCCAGGAGTTGATTGGTAATCTAGCTTAAGGAATCCTGCGTTACGCGTTTCAGAGCTTTTGCGTGGTCGTCAGCCTCCGCCGAACGCGGGTGGAAATTCTCGGCTTCGAGCATGGCGGGTTCTTCATCAAGGCCAAGCGCCTGTAGCAGGGCCTGTTTGCGTCTCCACAGGCGCTGGTTTCGGGGCCGAAGACGGTACCGCGGTCACGGGCCGATCTGTCGGCGCTTCTGCTGGGGGTCGGCATCACCGTCCGGTGCCATCGTAAGCGCCAGTCCGCCCTCTTTGTTCAACGTACTCAAGGAACTCTACTTCAATGAACACAATTTCGGAATCGCTTGCATTCACCACGTCATGATGAACGCCCTTCTTTCGGAAATACGGCGTCCCGCAGCACAATTCTACCTCCCGAGTCGAACCGTCAGGCTCGTGCAGAAAAAGCAGGCCATCCGAAAGCGGCACGACCAGGTAGTCAAGCTCATGTACATGCCAGCCTGTATTGTCGCCCTTGGCGGGAAAGCGCCATTCGGTCACGCGGACCCGGTCGTTCTCAATGAGAACCGTGCCGGTGGCAGTTCCTTTGCTGGCATCAGGGCAACTCAAGGGGTCTCTTTCAGCGGTGGCGGGAAAGGCGCCAGATTGACGGGAACAAAAGTGCGGCCAACGCGACCTTGAGAGCGTCTCCAGGCAGAAACGGCCAAAGGCCCAACTCGAGCACGGGTTTGTCCCATCCAATTGCCACGCCCAGCCAGATCAGGCCAGGAAGATAGATGATCGCCGTGCCTAACGCCATAGCTGCCAAGGTCGTGGCGATGTGCCGATCCCAGCCCCTTTGTCCCAACCAACCAACCACGGCCGCAGCGAACAGGAAGCCTAGCAGGTAACCGCCGGTTGGCCCCACCATGTAGGCCAAGCCAATCCCGCGCTCAGGCGTTCCAGCAAAGACGGGCAGGCCCAACGATCCTTCTGCAAGGTAGAGCAGAACCGTCGCCGCCCCCAAACGCCAGCCGAAGGCCATGCCTACCACGAGCACCACAAGGGTCTGCATGGTGATCGGTACAGGGTAGAAAGGGATCTGGATCTTGGCCGACAACCAAAGCGCAAGGCTGCCCATTATCGCGAGAAGGAGAAACTTCAGCCGTGCATCCCCGCCCTGCCACAGGCTTTGCGCCAGTGTCGGGCTGTTACCTGCAATATTGCTCATCTTTGTCTCCCTATCCATGCCGTCAGGCTGTTGCTTCGCGGATTCTGTCAAGCATGCTGGCCCGGTTCATTCGTGCGGCAAGTGCCGCATCCATCTCCACTTTCACGAATCTTGTCGGCGTGTTGGGCTGAAGCTGGCCAATGAGATCCATGTCTGCCGAAACTACCGTGCCAAGCATGAAGTAGCCTCCGCCAGACACCGCATCGCGGTGCAGCACTATGGGCTCGGCCCCGTTGGGCACCTGTATTGATCCGTACGGGTAGCACGCGTCAGTAATGTTCGAAGGGTTGGATCCCGCGCTATAGGGT
Organism: Silicimonas sp.; assembly: GCA_022824315.1. Taxonomy (GTDB): domain Bacteria; phylum Pseudomonadota; class Alphaproteobacteria; order Rhodobacterales; family Rhodobacteraceae; genus JAJEFO01. Next base: position 35,039 of record JAJEAC010000070.1, on the reverse strand, counting down.
TGTTCACGTGGCACAAATTCCAGCTGCCGCCCGCCCTTGAAGCGATAGCCCATCCGGTCGGCCTCGTTGGCGACCATCCAGGTATCGTCAAAGAACCCCTGCTGTGCGCCTTCGGTGATCCGGTGCCAATAGAGACCTGGCAGCACCCGCAGTTCGGCCGAGGAGCCTGGCAGCCGCCTGAGTTCACCAGGAATTGACATGCCCGGCTTTGCCGTGCCGCCGGCCTGACCCAGCGGCAAGAAGTCGCCCGGCTGAACCGCACGCCCGTCGACGCCACCCAGTGAACCAATCGGATAGGTTGATCTGCTGCCCAGCGCGGGCGGCGTGGAAATCCCGCCCGAAACGGCAATGTATGCTCGTGCCCCCAGTTTGAGAAAATCAAACGACAGGACCTGCCCTTTCCCGACGCCCAGCGCGGTCCATGTGGGCTGTTGCTCACCGTCGATCCTCGGCGGAAGCTCAGCCCCGCAGACCGCGATGATCGCATCCTCGGTGAACTCGAGTTCCGGTCCGAGGAATGCGGCCTCCAGACCTGCCGCGCCTTCGTCGTTGCCGACCAAGAGGTTCGCCGTACGCAGCGCGAACCTGTCCATCGCGCCGCCCATGGGGATGCCAAGATGGTAGTAGCCAGGCCTGCCGAGATCTTGGATCGTGGTCATGATTCCGGCGGAGATTACGTCAATCGGCATGGAGTGCCTCCATCAGTCCGGCGTTCGTGCCATCCAGGTCCGCGTTGAAATCATCGAGTGAAAAGACAACGTCTCGCATTCGGGGTTCGAACCGCCCGACCTGCATGTCCTCGATGATCCGGTCATATTCCGCGCGTTCAATGGAACGCCACTTGACGATGTCACCGGGGCGGAAAAACACCATGAAGTCCTGCAAGTACGGAACTTCCTGCCTTGGGTCGTAAATTGTCATTGGAGTGATGCCGAACATCTGGTAGCCGCCCGCACCGCGCACCGAATAGATGCAGGAGAAGGAGCCGCCGTAGCCCACGGTCTGCTTCGGCGTGTCTGTACGTGGCCGCAGGTACTTTGGCACCTGAATCTGCCGGGAGCGGTCCACCATCTGATAGAGGAAGGGCAGGCCCGATACGAAGCCCACCATCGAGACAAGCCATGGCGCGCCGGAATGCGCATCGATGAATGCTTCGACCGTTTCGTACCCGTTGATCCGTGCTGCATATTCGAGGTCGGTTCCATCCGGGTCTTGGTGCCGTTCGCGGAACCGCATCAGGGTCTTATGAGTCCAAGGATCCTGATAGAGAACCGGCACCTCGATGATTCGCGTATCCAGCTTGGATTCGGATTTTTCGGCATCTTCCTCCAGCGACTTGAGACGATCCATCAACGCATGGGGATGGATCCTGTCAGGGTCGAACTTGATCTGGAACGAAGCGTTGGCGGGGCAGATTTCCGTTACCCCGTCGATGCTTGCCGAACGCACGGCGTTGGTCATCGCAAGGGACGCAAAGAACGCTTCCAGCGACATCGCTTCGTCAACCTCCACAAAGATGTGCTCGTCGCCTCCGAATGTGAATCGACTCATGCAGCAGCCTCCTCCTGTTTGGCGAGTTTGTCGGTGTTCCGTTCAAGCCACGTTTCCATCCAGTCCGTATGGACCGCGTTGGCCTGCACTTCGGCATTGCCAGCCAGTGCTGAATGGAGCGGGGCAGTGGTAGGCAGTCCGTCAATGTCCAGCCTACCGAGCGCGGACGCCAGCCGGGTGATTGCCTGCGCCCGGTCCGGCGCCCACACGATCAGCTTGCCCAACAGCGAATCGTAGAACGGCGGAACCTCGTACCCGTCGTAGAGCATGTGGTCGAATCGGATGCCATCACCCTCGGGGACGCGCAGCCCGGTCACGATGCCTGGGAAAGGCATGAAATTGTTGACCGGGTCCTCCGCGTTGAGACGCACTTCAATGGCGTGGCCTGTGCGAGCAATCTCGTCCTGCGTCAGTGCCAGCTTTTGGCCCGCACATACCCGGATCATGCCGATCACCAGGTCTGTTCCGCATATCATTTCAGTGACCGGGTGCTCGACCTGGATTCGGGTGTTCATCTCGATGAAGTAGAACTCCCCGGTCGCTTCATCGTAGAGATATTCGACCGTCCCGGCTCCGCGATAGTCCACGGACTTCGCCAGATCGACCGCCGATGCACAGAGACGCGCGCGCGCCGCGTTGCCGACTGCCGCCGAGGGCGCCTCTTCCCAGACCTTCTGACGTCGCCGCTGAAGCGAGCATTCGCGGTCGAAGAAATGCACCACATCAAGACCATCTCCCAACACCTGCACTTCGACGTGGCGAGCCTTCTCGATCAGCTTCTCGACATAGATGCCGCCGTCTCCGAAGGCTGCTTCCGCCTCGGAGGAGGCTTGCGGTGCCAGTCTGCGGACGTCGTCGGAGTCTTCGGCCACTCGGATTCCGCGCCCGCCACCGCCGGCGCTGGCCTTGATCATCACTGGAAAGCCGATTGCCTCGGCCAGCGTCAAGGCCTCGTCCACATCATTGATCACGCCGTCGCTGCCCGGAACGGTCGGAACGCCCGCATCCCTTGCCTGCGCGCGCGCTGCGGCCTTGTCACCCATCAAGCGGATTGTATCGGCCAAGGGGCCGATGAAAGTCAGTCCAGCGCTTTCCACCGCATCGGCAAAGCCAGCGTTTTCCGAGAGAAACCCGTACCCTGGGTGGATCGCGTCAGCACCGCATTCCCTTGCGGCTGATAGAATGGCATCGGCATTGAGGTAGGATTTCGCGGGGTGCGGTGGACCGATCACTTTCACGTGGTCGGCCATCCGGGCGGCCAGGCTGTCGGTATCGGCTTCGCTCACCACCTGAACCGTTTCCAGGCCAAGCTCCTTCGCTGCCCGGATCACACGACAGGCAATTTCGCCGCGATTGGCGATGAGCAGCTTTCTGATTGACAGACCTTGTTCCACGGCTAGTCCAACTCAACGATGGTCATCCCGGCCGCCACGGGTTCACCATCTTCCAGCGGAAAGCCGGAGATGATGCCTTCGGCATCCGCCTTTATCGGGTGAAAGGACTTCATCACTTCGACAAGCGCGACGACGTCGCCCTCCGCCACGGCATCGCCGATGTCCACAAACGGCGGTTCTTCGGGTGCGGGCTTGCGGTAGTAGGTGCCCGGAATGGGGGACTTGATTTCGTGTCTGGCCATGGAATTTTCTCCCGTTGGTCCCGTCGCAGCGCTCACGAGGCGTCGAGCTGGCTGAGTGCAGTGTTGACCGCCCTTCCGATATTGACCGCATTGGGCGTGTCAGAATGGATGCAGATCGTCTCCGCGCGCACCGGCAGCGTCTTGCCGCCTACGGTGGTCAGGGTGCCGTCGCGTACTGCAGCCACCGCGCGGCCTGCGGCAAGCTCCGGCGCTACGGCCTCATGCTTGCGCGTGATGATCAAATGGCCTTCGTCATCATAGTCCAGATCTGCGAAGAATTCGGGCAGGAAGCCAACGCCTCGTCGCGTATACACCTCTTCGTGCAATGTTCCGGTTATGCCGGTCACCGGAACACCGAATACCGTCGCGGCATCGGCGACGGCTTCAGCAATGTGTTCCTGCCGGGCGGCCATGCCGTAAAGCGCGCCGTGCGGCTTGAGATGGCATAGTGCCATGCCCTCGAGTTTCAGGAATGAAATGAGCGCGCCGATCTGATAGAGAATGATGTTGACCATCTCGTCGCGATCGATCTTCATCTCGCGCCGCCCGAACCCGGCCAGATCGGGCAGGGAAAAGTGTGCACCAACCTTGACCCCGTGCCGCTTGGCCAGAGCCACCGTGTTACGCATGTGGTTGGGGTCGGAACCGTGAAATCCGCAGGCGACATTGGCTTGGGTGATATAAGGCATTATGCCGGCATCGTTACCCAGCCGATAGAGACCGAAGCTCTCGCCCATGTCACAATTGATGTCCACCCGCATGGCGTATCCCCCCTAGGCCTTCAATGTCGCCACGTATTTCAGGCGGATCTGGTCGGCGACCACTGCCAGTATCAGCAGTGCGCCCAGAACGACCGTCTGCAGGTAGCTTTCGATCCGGGCGAGGTTCATTCCGTTCTGCACCAGGCCTATGAAGAGTGCGCCAAGCACCACGTTTTCGAGCCGCCCCACTCCTCCCCGCAGGCTGACGCCCGCAATGACGCAGGCGGCAATCGATTCCAGAGGCATCGACGCACCGATATTGGCTTCACCGGTGTCCAGGCGCGCGGTCAGCAGCATCCCCGCCACGGCGGCGAAGAATGCGCAGAGCACATAGGTGAGAAAGAGCGTGCCGCGCGTGTTTATCCCCGAGAGCGACGCCGCCTTGCGATTGCCGCCCACGGCGTAGAAGTGTCGTCCATAGGGGGTGCGGTACAGGAAGACGTAGAGGCCCAGCACGAGAACTGCGGCCACCAGAACCGGCGCGGGAAGCCCAAGGAGATTCCCAAAGCCGAACGCGTCGCCGAACTGGATGGGCATTCCGTAGACCGGCACGCCACCTGTCAGATAGAGCGCGACGCCAAACCCCACCGATGCCATGCCCAGCGACATCATGAACGGCGAGACGTTGAAGAAGGCCACACCCACGCCATTCACTACACCGATCATTGTGCCCGCTGCGACGCCAGCGAGGCATCCGATGGCGATGGACAGCCAGATGGCCTCCGGCATCGCACCATAGACAGCGGCCATGGTCATTGCGCCGGCCACCGAAGCCAGAGCGAGGATCGTACCTACAGACAGGTCGAACCCTCCGGTCAACAGCGCCAACATCTGCCCGATGGAGACGATTGCCAGATAGACCGACTGCCGGAGCACATTCGTCAGATTGCGCGACGTCAGGAAATTTTCGGACATCAGCGTGAAGATCACCAAAGCGGCCAACAGCAGGAAGGGGAGTATGCCGAGCCGGACGAACATCCGCTTGAGAACGAGAGCGGCGGCACCCTCGGCTGTCTCTTTCCCAGGCATCAGACTCCCTCTCTTTCAAAGAGGTTTGCCAGAATCGCTTCTTCGCTGAGAGCCGCACCAAGGAGCTCCGCCTGCACCTTGCCTCGGTAGAACACATAGGCCCTGTTGGAGAGGTGGAGAATTTCCGGCAGGTCGGACGAAATGAGGACGATCGCCACGCCATGTCGCGCAAGATTCACGATGAATTCGTAGATCGCTGCCCGGGTACCCACATCCACTCCGACGGTCGGCTCGTCAAACGCGATCAGCCGGAATTCCCGCGTGAGGCTGCGGGCCAGCATCACCTTCTGCTGATTGCCGCCTGAGAATTGGTCTGCTGTCCGCTCGATCTGCCTCGGCTGCAGGTTGACCTGGTCAGCCAGATCGCCCACCGCCCGCCGCTCGCCACCAAGGGTGAGAATCGGCCCGCTCGAAAACGGCTCTGCATCCAGTGCAGCCAACGCAACGTTCTCGCGCGCCGAGCGCATCATCATCAGCCCCTCGGTGCGCCGGTCAGAAGGCAGGTAAAGAAACCCGTCCCGGATGTTTCGCTTCGGCCCGTGGCCGGTGGACTCCCGGCCGAAGAGATGGACCCGCCCCGCGGCAATCGCCTTGGCTCCGAAAGCGGCCTGCATGAGCTCGGACTTGCCCGAGCCGACCAGGCCCGCAAGTCCCACGATTTCGCCCGCCCGCATTTCCGCCGAAACGCCCTTGACGGATTCGTCGCGCGTTGTCAGGTCCTCGATCTTCAGCACCGTTTCTCCCTTAGTCTGCGGGATCCGCGCGGGGAAAATCTCGCCCACCTCACGACCAGTCATCAGTTGAACGAGATCCTCCTCTGACGCGCTCTGAGCATTTACCGTGTCGACATGGCGCCCGTCTCGCAGCACCGTGATGCGGCTGCCAATCTGCTGAATTTCCGCCATCCGGTGGGTGATGTAGACGATGCCGATGCCGCGCGCCGTCAGTTCATCAATCAGATTGAAGAGTTGATCTGTCTCATGGTTGGTCAGCGATGCGGTTGGCTCATCCAGGATCAGCACCGACAAGTCAGATCGAAATGCCTTGGCAATCTCCACCATCTGCTGTTCCGCCCGAGTCAGCTGATCAACGCGGGCTGCCGGGTCGATGCGAAAACCAAGCTCATCGAGGATTTCGCGCGCGTACCCGCGACTTCGCAGCCGGTCCAGGAACGCGCCTCTTCTGGGTTCCTCGCCAAGAAATAGGTTTTCCTCCACGGTCATCTGCGGAACCAGCGAGAAATCCTGAAAGACTGCCGATATCCCGAGTTCGCGTGCATCGTGCACTGAGAGGAGTGAAATCTGTCGCCCCCGGAACCAGAGTGTGCCCGACGTGGGCTGCATGGCTCCGGCAAGAATCGAGATCAGGGTCGACTTGCCGGCACCGTTTTCTCCGAAGAGCAAGTGGACTTCACCCGCTCGGAGATCGAAGTCGACCGAATCGAGTGCCCGCACCCCCGGATAGTCCTTGGTGATTGAACAAGCCGCAACCAGCACCTCGCCCGAAACGGACGAGGTGCCATCCTTTGCGAATGCTTGAGCATGGGAGGAAATGGCCGGACCCTGCCCTACTCAACAATGAAGACCGGACGAAATCCTTCAGGGGCGAGAGTCGACGACGGGTCGAACTCGCCATGGTTTTCCTGCGTCACCACGTACAGCGCCGGACCCGCATGCCTTACGTACTCCTCGCCTTCCAGAATGCGTACTGCCTGGTCGACCGCGATTCGTCCCTGGATCACGGGAGAGTCGGTCGGTGCGGCAAGAATCTGGCCGCGCGCGATGCCGCGGTCCACGCCGGGCGTGTAGTAGTAAGAGATCACCTTGACCTGATCGGTCAGTCCGCGCGAGCGCAGAATCGGCACCGCAGCCTCGGCTGTCACCGCCGTTCCGACAACGTAGCTCAGGTCAGGGTGTGCCTCGAGCGTGTCCTCGACCAGCTTTGCCTGCACTTCCTTGCCGGTGTCTCCGTATCTCGTATCGACCAGATCGACCGCGCTGCCTTCGATTGCGTCTGCAAAGCCGGCGTTGCCCGCCTCGACCCAGCCGGCTCCCGCGGGACCGGGAAACCATGCGACCTTGACCATGTCGCTGCCAGCCGGGTGCAGGTTGGCCAGGTGCTCGCCAGCCTTTGCGCCCATCTCGCCGAAGGAAACCAGCGACTTGGCTGACAGTTCATCCGATGACATGCCGTTGATCACGTCGATCACCGGGATTCCCTTTGCCCGGATCCCGCCGACAAGATTGTTCAGCCCGTCAAAGGAAATCGCACCGATAATCACGGCATCGGCTCCAGCAGACACACAATCTTCGATCTGGGAAATCTGGGTGTTGAGCTCGGTATACCCGCCAGCCTCAACGACGGTGGCCGAAACGCCCAGACGTCGCGACTCATCGACCACGCCATAATCGACACCCAGCCAGTAGGCATCCTTCATGTGCGGGAAGGAAATGCAGAGTTCCCATTTCTGACTGACTGCCTCCAGCGGCACGTAATCCAGGCTGGTGCGCGGGCTCGACATGTCGAACGGCGGATCCCAGACCTCGACCGAATAGGGATACCAGGTTTCCGCCTGCGCCGTGGTGCCGAGCACAAACGCCAACGCCAACGCGGACGGTCCTGACAATAGTGCACTTGACGTTCTCATTTCTTCCTCCCGAGGACAGATTTCAGACTTGAACCGCCATGAGAGCGGCCTGACAGCACTGTACTTTCGCCCCACATCATTGTAAAATACGAATAATACTTTATAGATTTCTAAAAATTTGATATTATGATGTCGGAAGACGTCAGCCGATTTTCGATTGCACAAAATCGCCAAAATGGACATATCTTTTTGCTATGAAACATATTTTAGGATTACTGACAGCATCATGCAGCTTGCAGGCGATGAAGAGCAAACCTAGGCTACTCTACAGAAAATAGAAAAATATGATCCAAGGTATCAAAAAATGAAACACCCCTCTTTGAGGCAGATCCGCTATTTCACCGCCGTCGCAAATGCCGGACAGGTCTCGCGTGCCGCCAAGGGACTCAATGTCTCTCAATCTGCGCTGACCACGGCCATCAAGCATCTCGAAGAGACCATCGGGACGCCTCTGTTTGTCCGGCATGGCGGCGGCGTTTCTCTCACCTACGAAGGCAACATCTTCCTTGACCATGCCCGCCGCATCATGGCGGCGGTTGACGAAGCGGTTCAGGCACCGCGCCGAAAGCGAGATGACATTCGGGGCCTGCTGCGGCTGGCACTGACCTATACCGTGGCAGGATATTACATCCCGCCGTTTCTCGAGAGGTTCCAGCGTTCCTTTCCCAGAGTCAGCCTGCAATTGACCGAAGCACCACGGGATGCAATCGAGGACGGGTTGGTTTCCGGCGTGTTCGACTTGGCCGTGATGTTGACCTCAAACATCATCGATCAAGAGGGGCTGAAATTCGAAACGCTGATGCAATCGCGCCGGCGTCTCTGGCTTCCGACGCTGCATCCGCTCCTGACGCAAAGCACAATTACCTTGGCCGATGTTTCGCGTGAGCCATACATCATGCTGACTGTGGACGAGGCCAGCAACACGGCCCAGCGTTACTGGAACAAGACCGCCTACCGTCCAAACTCCATCTTTCGCACTTCGTCGGTGGAGGCGGTCAGGTCCATGGTTGCGGGCGGCATGGGCGTAACGATTCTGTCGGACATGGTCTATCGTCAATGGTCGCTGGACGGTCGAAGAGTCGAGGTGACGTCATTGGCGGACAACGTCCCAACCATGGATGTCGGAATGGCTTGGGCCGCCAACGGCGAATTGAATGGCGCAGCAGCGGCGTTTCGAGAATTCATGCATCTCGGAGACGTTTCGCACTGACTTCATCTCGTTCGCATCCCCAATCCAATGTCCGAATTGCACCTTTCGCCACGTTGCTTCGCAACGAAGGCAGCCCCCGAGTGAAAGGCGGCTCCGAGTTGATCTATCGCCACAGGTTCGGGGTTCAAGACCAAGGTAACCGAGACGCCCTCAATGACGTCCGCAAGTATGCCTCGACGCCCGCACGTGGGGCCGAGCGCCTATGACGAGTTGGTCAAGCGCACCCGGCGCGAGACGGCATGGAGCCACCACGCACAACCCAGCCCCGCGAGCGCCAGAACCACGACGAATGCGACCACCGGGGTCTCGGGAAACAGAATGCGGCTCATGAGCCGCCCAGGCGACAGCGTGAACGCCCCTGTGAGCATCAGCGCGAGCACGTAGACCGCCTGCATGCGATTGCGATGCGCCGGAACCTTGCCGGCGCGCGCCTCGCGCACCCCCTGCCACAGCTGCCACAGCGTCAGGAGGCTCAGCAGGTGAATCGGACTGAACGGACCCACCATGCGGATGCCGTGGATGAACAGCCCGCTTGCCGCAAGCGCGGCCATGGACAGGACCCAGGCATAGCCCGCACGCCTGTGCCAACGATCGCGGCTGCGCCGCGCAAGCGCTATCGGTCCCAGCACGATGGCCAGCACGGCAGCCACGACATGCAGCTGGATCGTCGGTCCAGCTGCCAAAAAGGGTTGAATGGTCATGCCAATCTCCAGATTCGCCCGTAGGTGACTTGTTCAGGACAAAAGATTGCGTCACATCCAAGTTTGAGTTCGTAAGTGACAGGACCGGTTCGTGGCCGACGGCTTTGCGCAATTCACGCTTCGCAAACTGCGTGCGCATCTGAGCGACTACCGCGTGCAGGTCGTGGTGCTTGGGGTCGGGCTGATGCTGGGCATTTCCGGGCCGTTCGAGACGGGCGAAGCGATGCGGTTCCTTCCCCGGGTCGCGTATTGGGTTTGCATCGTTGCCTCGACCTACGTGATCGGCGGCATCATAACGTTGTCACTTCGGCCTCGCCTGAAGCACCACCCACTCTGGTTTCGCGCCGGCTTGATCGGGCTGGCATTGGGCTGCGGGATCAACCTCTTCGTGCATGCCGTCAATTTTCTGATCTCGCCGATCATGCTGGGCGAACAACTCGAAGGCCTGGCCACGCGCGCACTCAGCATCCTGGTGGTGTGTCTGGTCATCTCGACCGTGTTCGAACTGGTGGGCCAGGAAGATCGGGCCGGCATCAAGAACACCTTGCCGCCCCTGCTTGACCGTCTGCCGCCTGGCAAGCGTGGGGCGCTGATCGCGCTGTCCGTCGAAGATCATTACACTCGCGTGCATACCGCCAAGGGAGAAGAGTTGCTGCTGTTGCGCCTCAGCGACGCGATCCGCGAGACCGCGCCAGTGGACGGGCTGCAAGTGCACCGCTCGCACTGGGTGGCCAGCGACCAGGTGACAGGCGCGCGCCGCGACGGCGACCGTACATTCCTGATCCTTCGGGACGGGAAGAAAATTCCAGTCAGCCGCGCAAACATCCCCGCCGCCCGTGAGGCTGGTTTGCTGCCGTGAACTTGACCAAGGTGGCGCAGATCGTCTTCCGGACAACTCGCACATTTCTTGGAATGCGTCCCTGCGTGTGCTGGGGGGCCCGGCCACGTGGGGAAACCCAGACCAAAAGAACGAAAGCGAGCGGATTTCCGCATTTGGATCCGTCCCGCGACCTGGACACGACACGACCGCAGTCGATGGGCGCAGTTACGCAGCACGTGGAGCGCTGCATGCGTTCCCAATCCGGACTCCTGCCACCAGAAACCCCTTCGCCGCCGGCTGCTCAACAAGACTGACACGCCAGTCCGCATTTCCCGCGGGGATCGGCCGCTCGCAAAGGGGCCCTGCCTCCAGCCACGAAAAGGATTTTGGCCATGCGCCGATTAAGTCGTGTGCGGAGCCTGAGCCGGTCCGCAACACACCGATTTCGGCCGTCAGCCGTCCGTCAATCAGATAGTCTCCTCCCGTGCAAGACCCTGCGCGGTGGCCGCAAGGAAACGCGTTCAACTCGCTCGCTTCCTTCACCGTGCCGACCCGTCCCTCCGGGTGAGCAATGCCGAATCCTTCAATGGCTTCCTCGATCGGGTTTCCTTCGCCTGCCACCATCCGTGCGGCGTACTCGAGCAGTTGCGTACGCACCGATTCCGGGCTTATGGGGTTCACGCGGATGCCATCCCTCGCCGCACCGACAGCCTGTGCCCTCGTCGACGCGCGAATTCCTCCCTTTCTGGTAGCACAGGCCACAACCATGTTCCGGTTGGCATGGCCTTGAACCGAAGGCACATGGACGATGGCCCCGCCGCCCCGTTGATTTCTGAAGGGACGGGCAATACGCGCGGTCGGATTGGTTGCGATGACCCGGATTCAATGGCCGATTTCCGTCGACACCGTCGTTCCGTCGGTTCGAGCGGCGGCCGCGCTCACCGGGATGTCAATTCCTCCCTTGCTGCCAACATCATGGATCCAACGCCCCGATTGAGCAGGCTGCGCAACATCAACCTCGGCCACGTTCACGTCCCGTACAGCGGCCCCGTCCCGCGCCCTTGCGTTATGCACCGCGTCATTCCCGCAAGAATTCACGGTTGCGGCTTACCGGACGAATTTCCGGGCCGCCCCAAATCCAATGCCACCGGACCCCGTGATCACCACCACCTTGCCGCCGATTTCGCCCCTGCCGCCTCCCGTTTTCCGCCTACCGCTCAGCCATCGCCGATTCAGGTGTCCGCATCCGGTAGGCACGCGCAGCGTTTCCGCCGAGGATCGCGCTCGTCTGATCTTCGGTAAGTCCGGAAAGAAGCTCCCCGGTCACTTCCATCCAGCGTCCATAGGAACTCGCCAAAGTGCAGACTGGCCAGTCGCTGCCCCAGACGAGCCGGTCCGGTCCGAACGTGTCCAGAAGATGATCCACGTACGGGCGCAAATCGTTGGCAGTCCAGTCCGCACGCGCTTCCGTCACAAGGCCGGACAGCTTGCAGAATGCCGAGGTCTCGGACGCGAGGGCTGCCATGTCCTCGTCCCAGCCATTCATGATCCCGTCCCGGATCATCGGCTTCGAGCCGTGATCAATGACCGTTCGCATGTTCGGGTGGCGCGCCAAGAGCTCTCGCAGTGCCGGCAGATGCCTTGGCAGGGTCAAGGCGTCGAACGTAAGGTCGGCATCAATCAGGGCGCCAAACGTGGTGACGAGTCCTTTGCCCAGCATCCAGTTGTCGTCAGCGATGCCCTGGATCATCGGGCGCAGGCCCACCAAGGCTGATTGCCTAGAGAGGCGTGCTATTTCGTCAGGTGCGAGCGGATCCTCGAAATCGACCCAGCCAACGACGCCCCTGATGAAGGGTTCCTCGTACGCAAGACCAAGCATGAATTCCGTTTCCGCAACTGTCGGCGCGGCCTGAACGAGAATCGTGCCGTCAATGCCAGCTGCGGCCAGCAGAGGCTTCAGATCTGCCGGCAGGAAATCGCGGTAGATCGGCTCCTTGTCCGGCGTCAGCCATCCGTAGTCCCCGCGTTCCAAGGACCAGAAATGCTGATGCGCGTCGATACGGGCCATTCGATCACTCTCCAAGGAATTTCAGCACGGCATTCAAGCTCGGTGGATCGCATCCGGTTTCCATGCAGCTCAAGGCGGCTGCAGCCGTTCCGAAGGCAAGCACATATTCAACTGCAGAACGATCCAGCCGGTCAAGCGCCTCAACTTCCAGTTGCCCGGCGCGGGACAAGGCCGCAAGCACGCCGGCATGGAAGGTGTCGCCCGCGCCGATGCTGTCCTGTACTTCAATTGGGTGCGCCGCGACGTCTACCCGACCTCCGGCCCACCAAGCCGATGCGCCCTCGGCTCCTCGGGACACGATCACCAGGCGCGTCAGACCGTAAAGCAACCCCTCCACCACTTCCTCCTCACATGCTGACGGATGAAGAAAGGCGAGATCCTCATCCGACAGGCGGATGACGTGGCTGGCCGTCGAGACCCGGTCAATGCGCCTGCGATAGGCTTCCTTGTCCGGCACCAGGCTCGGACGGCAATTCGGATCCAGGGACACGACCATGCGAGATGATGCCTGCTCGGCCAAGTCCACGTATGCGCTTGCGGGAGGGTTGGCGAATAGCGGGAGGGATCCGAAGTGCAATGCTTCGGCCGCAGGCAGCGGATCCTTCAAGCCGGTCCAGAGGCGACCTGCCGAAGCACTGTCATAAAACGCATAGCGCGCCTCACCGTCGGCCAAACTGACAAAAGCCAGAGTGCTGTCGTCATCGCTTCGGCTGACGTTGGCGGTTCCGATGCCTTCGCGGACCATGTGGTCGTGAAGCATGTCGCCGAACAGGTCAGTGGAGAGAGCGCCTATGAAAGAGACTTCCTGCTCCAGCCGCGCCAAGGCCGTCGCCGCATTCAACACGGCGCCGCCGGGCCTCGGCACGAACGCGATCAAGCCGTTCGCCTGCTCCACTGGCACAAAGTCAATCAATGCGTCGCCGCCGCAATGGATCACTGAACATCCCCCTGTTGAGCCAGTCCCATTGTGAAGCTGTCCCCCCAAAGGTCAATCCGCCTCTTGCCTCGATGTTGCCCAGGGGATTAGGTCTCTTGAGTCGCTCAGAAAGGCAAAGCCCTTGGCCAAGTCCATCCATATTGATCCGATCGCGACCAGAAGTCCGACCGAACTTGCATCAAAACGAATCCCGGTTCATGCCTACGCGCGCGCCTTGGCGGACGAGCATCGGGTGCGCGGTGCCGACGCCCTGCTCGAGGCTCTGCGCCACATGATGGTCATTCGAGCTTTCGAGAGCGGTATTGCAAGCCTCAAGTCGACAGGCAGCTATGGCGATCTGACCTATGCCTACAAGGGCCCTGCCCATCTCTCGATCGGGCAGGAGGCGGCAGCGGTCGGCGCAGCCATGGCGCTGACACCTGAAGATCACATTTTCGGGTCGCACCGCTCGCACGGGGAGTTCTTGGCAAAGGGGTTGGCGGCAATCCAAATGCTGGGCGACAATGCACTCACAACGATCATGGAAGCCCACGGCGACGGCGCCTTGCTCCGAACCGTGGAAACGCACCTCCCGGATGAGTCCGGGCGTGGCCTTGCGGAGAACTTCCTGCTCATGGGGCTCCTTGCCGAGATGTTCATGCGAGAAATCGGCTTCAATGGCGGCATGGGCGGCAGCATGCATGCCTTCTTCACGCCGTTCGGCGCATATCCGAACAATGCCATTGTCGGGGCGTCGGCCGGCATCGCGACCGGAGCCGGGCTCTGGATGAAATCCGAGGGCCGCGACAGCATCGCGGTCTCGATGGTCGGCGACGGGGCCACAGGCTGCGGCCCGGTCTGGGAAGCCCTGAACTTTGCCGGCATGGCGCAGTTCGAACGGCTCTGGGACAATGCCGGCTTCCTGCCGGTTCTCTTTTTCTTCACCAACAACTTCTACGCCATGGGCGGACAGACGAGCGGGGAGACCATGTCTTGGGATCGGCTTGCTCGAATCGGTGTCGGACTGCGCGAGGACGCCTGTCATGCAGAAACGGTCGACGGCACGAACCCGCTTGCCGTCGCCGACGCCGTCCAGCGCAAGCGCCAGTTGCTGCTTGACGGCAAGGGACCCGCCATCCTCGACGTGGAATGCTATCGGTTTTCCGGGCACTCGACGACGGATGTCAATGCCTATCGCACCAAGAACGAAATCGCGGCTTGGGGTGCCGTTGACCCGATCGGGACCTTTCGCGAGTCCCTGGTTGCGGAGGGCATTCTCGACACGGCAACGGCAGACGCGATCCAATCGGACGTGGATGCGCGAATGAACGCCGTGTTCATGGCTGCAGCCGACCCTGCGATCGCCCCGCCTCCCGGTCTCGGAAGCGACGGAGCCGGCATCGGCCGGAAAATGTTCACCGGAAGCGAGACACCACCGGACAGGCACGCACCCGAACCACTGGCCGACCCGGCGAAGGTGGTTCGTATCCGAAAGAACGCCAAGAAGTCTCGCGGCGGGAGGGACGCCAATGGCGAGCTGATTTCGCCATTGAAAGCCATCACCCTCCGCGACGGCCTGTTCGAGGCGATCCTGCATGCGGCGCTGATCGACCCCCGTATCATCATCTACGGAGAGGAATGCCGGGAATGGGGCGGCGCATTTGGCGTCTATCGAGGCCTGGCCGACCTCTTTCCACACGACCGGGTCTTCAATGCGCCGATTTCCGAGGCCGCCATCGTGGCGACGGCCATTGGCGCCGCGATGGAAGGTGGGCGCCCCCTGGTCGAACTCATGTATGCCGATTTCATTGGTCGAGCAGGAGACGAACTGTTCAACCAGCTCGCGAAATGGCAGGCCATGTCGAATGGACTGCTCAACATCCCGGTCGTGGTCAGGTGCTCAGTCGGCTCGAAATACGGTGCACAGCATTCCCAGGACTGGTCGGGGCTGGCAGCGCATGTTCCGGGTCTCAAGATCATCTATCCCGCCACGCCCCGTGATGCGAAGGGCCTCATGGCGTCGGCTCTGGCGTCGGATAATCCCGTGATCGTCTTCGAGAGCCAGCGGCTCTATGATCAGGTCGAATTGTTCCAGGACGGAGTGCCGGAAGGAAACTACAAGATCCCCATCGGCGTTCCTGACATCAAGCATGTCGGCAGCGATGTCACCGTGCTGACCATCGGGCCGACACTTTATCCCGTGCTCGAGGCTGCGGACTCGCTCGCTGGACGCGGCGTTTCGCTCGAGATCATCGACGCCCGGTCGCTCGTCCCGTTTGACTACGGCCCGGTATTGGAGTCCGTGGCGAAGACCGGACGGTTGCTGCTGGTTTCCGAAGCGTGCGAACGCGGCAGCTTCGCGATGACACTGGCCACCAATGTCACCCGATTCGCCTTCGACGCGCTCAAGGCTCCGCCCCGCGTGCTTGGAAGTCCGAACTGGATCGTCCCGGGCGCGGATCTGGAACACGGCTACTTTCCGCAGCCCTTCGACATCGAGGACGCGGTCATGACAGATCTGATGGGTGACGCCGGACACAACCGGACAGGCAGCCGGAGATGGGACGATCTGGCTCTCGCAAGATCCGGGCTATAGGAGACGGGGGAATGGCGCGCATTGAACTCAGGATGCCGGAACTCGGCAACGAAATCACCGAGGCGCAAATTGACGCCATTCTCAAAGGCACGGGCGACATGGTTTCGGAGGGCGAGGAAATCGTGACCATCACGACGCCCAAGGTCACGATGGACCTGGAAGCTCCTGCGACGGGTACTGTTCTCGAAGTCCTCATCGAAGTGGATGACATCGTGGCTGTCGGCACCGTTCTCGCCGTCATCGAGACCTGATGCGCGCGATCTTTCTGCACGCGTTCGGCGCCAGCCGACTGACCTGGGCCGGAACGGCCTCGGCAATTCGAGGCGTTGATGCGATCGCACCCGACCTGCCGGGCCACGGGAACTCCATAGGTGACCTCGGCGACGGCTCGCTGGATGACATGGCGTCTCGCCTAATGGCCGGTATCGAGAACGGACCACCAGCCTGGCTCGTCGGCCACTCGCTCGGAGGCGGGCTCGCGCTCAAGCTCGCTGCAGAGGCGCCGGAACGCTTTCGCGGCCTTGTGCTGTTGGCTCCGATCGGGCTTGGTCGGGGTCTGGACCGGATGTCCCTGACGTCGTATTCCGGCCTGCGAGACAAGGACGAAATGCGCCGCTTCCTCGAAGGGCTCGTGGCGAACAAGGGCTTGATCGCGCCAATGCTCGTCGACACCGCGCTCGAACACCTGGAACGCGACGGCGCGCGTGACGCCCTTGCAAAGATCGCAAACCAGTTTCCGAGGATGAAGGCTGAAATCTCCGCTATCCTGCCAAAAGTGGCCGAAAGCGGGCTGGACGTCACGGTGATCTGGGGAACCGAGGACAACATAGCCAGCCCGGATCTGGAAAAGATCGAGAAACTGGGAACCTTGGTGGAGCTTTCAGGAATCGGGCATATTGCCCATATCGAGGCGCAGAAACAGGTAAACGCGCTGCTCGCGGACAAGATGGCGGGCGGCAAGTCGTGAACTTCAACCGCGTCAGACGATGGGTGCATGACGCACTGCGCCGCTTTCCCGGTGTGGACGAATTCTCCCTGACTGGCCATCGGTGTGCTTCGGGCGTGCTCGCGCTCCGAGCGAAGGCGCACTTACGGCACGAGCGCAATGCGGACGCAACTGGCGATGGCGCTCGGCCTTACGAACCGGTTCGGGGCGGACAATCAAGGCAATGGCTGAAGTTCCTTGCGTGCCTCTCAGGCTCAGCCGTGGGGAAGGCTTTGCCGGATGTCCGGTATTCCGGTCAGGAATATCGCGTCATGCTGATGCCGTGAATACGCGCAAGTGAGGTATTCGGTCCAGTGGTTGGGGTCCGGGCCGGGATTCATCAGGTGACCGTGCGCGTCATCCACTTTGAGAGGTTTCTTCGCCTCCATCCGCGCGAGCTCGCGCCCTAGGCAGTCGACAAATGCCTGTTCGGGATAGCCCAGGATCACGTAGGGCGTAATGAACACGATATGCTGACGGCACAGATGGCTGGGCGGCTCAAGCAAGCGTACGAACCAGATCTGCCCCTCTCTGCCCGCATAGCCCGACGGCACGCAGCAGGAAACGGTCTCCCGCGATCCGACTTCGCGCAGGAGGACACCACCGTCGCCGTCGCTGCCGCAATGCACGTAAAATCCCATCCTTGTTCGCTGCATCCGTTCAATGGTCTCCACGAGCCATGAAGGGCAATCGAAGATTGGCGCGAGCCGCAGGATGCAGCTTCCCATGGTTTCGCCACTGCTCCCGAACCGGACGTCGAATGCCGACCACATCGCGAAATAGCTCAGGGTCAACGGGCTCATCGGCGGCCCCTGCGGCATGTACTCGTCCTCTACTCGACCTCGGCGTCGCCCACGATCCTGACGAACCCCTTCGCCTCCCTCATCAAGGATATGGATTCGGTCGTGACGGAAACGACGTTCTGCCCCATGACATAAATTGCATGACAAGGATCAAGCTCCGCGAAATTCTCGCCGAAACCCTGACCCTCGTTGTCGAAACCGGCTTCGAGGGCCATCTGCCAAACGGTCAGATCGACGACCTTCGACCGGCGGGCCTTTAGCATCTTCCTCGCGATCTTGTCGGCTACGGAACCCATGGCGTCCTCCGGGAGAACTTCGACAACGACATCCTGTACCGTATATGAGAACTTCGGGCGCTTGCGAGCATCGTCGAACGAAGAACTTCCGAAAGTCCGAAAACCAAGGGAAGACCGTCTGACATTGCGCGTGGCGTTGGCACGAGATGCACGATTCAGCGACTCGGCGCAACCGAATCGCCCACGATGCGGTCGCCGCTGTCCGCATTCCCGATCTCCCGGGAGCGGATCCATGACCGGCAAAGTCAACGCCCGTCGCGTCCGATCAACGACATGCCGAGAAAGCGATCACGTTCAAGAACTCACGATGCCAGCCCTGCTTCTACAGCAAGCGATCCGGCTTGCCCTCGATGCGGGCCATGCTGTCTTTCGTCCAGACCGTCGACCCTCTCCTCGACTTCGGTCAGCCGCTCCTCGACGTGAACCTGGCCTGCCCAGGGAAGCGCCTGAAACTACGTCAGTCCATTGGCAGGAGAGAACTCTCAAGGAACGGATCCGCCCTGACCATCGAGGTTCTGCGAGTACTTTAGAACCGACATGAAGACGGTACCGCTGGATTCGACGGAGGCAGCCCCATGACTCGAAGTCCAACGTCATTCCCGAACCAGGCGAAGACCCACTTGACGGCATCGGAATTCGGAAGTTTGAATTGCTGCCACCAAATCTGGGAGAAAACTCAATGACGAAATCTACCATCGGGCTTGGAATTGTCTCGGCCCTTGCACTTGCGGCACCTGCAAGCGCCCAGGACTACAGCGGCGTCACCGTCGAGATCCTGACGCGTCCGGGTCCCGTCATCGCACAGCGCCTCGTCGAGCGTGGCGAGGAGTTCACGGCCATGACCGGCGCGGAGATCCGCGTCAACGAGGTTCCGTTTGCGGAGCTGTTCCAGAAGATCCTGACGGACTGGGCGACCGGCACGAACTCGATTGACGTCGGTGTCTTCGCGTCCGGCTGGGCGACCGAGCTGGTCGACGCCGGGCTGGTCGAGCCGCTCGACGGCTACATCGCGAATGACGACAAGATTGACATTGACGACATCGCGCCCTACTTCCGCGAATACAACCAGAAGATCGGCGGAGAGACCTATCTGATCACCGTCGATGGCGACTTCCAGATGCTCTACTATCGCCGGGACATCCTGGACGAGATGGGCCTCGAGCCGCCACGCACCTGGGACGAGTACATGACGGTCGCCGGCGCGATGCACGGCAAGGACCTGAACGGAGACGGCGAAGCCGACTTCGGCTCGTGCATCTTCAAGAAGCGGAATGCGCAGTCGTACTTTGCCATGGGATCCATTGCCGCGGGATTCGTGCAGACCAAGGGCACGGGAGAGGGCATCTTCTTCCACAACGACACGATGAAACCCAAGGTCGACAACGAAGCGTGGCAGGAGGCGTTCCGGGTCTACAAGGCCACCGGAGAATTCGGCCCGCCCGACGAGTTGAACCACGACATCGGCGACACCCGCGGACTGGTCCAGTCCGGCCGATGCGGCCTCGCGATCGACTGGGGCGACATCGGCCCGCTGTCGATCGACCCGTCCGGAGCCGCGATCAAGGACAAGATGGGCGCCGTGATCATGCCCGGCTCGCCCATGGCCCTGAACGTGGACACCGGCAAGCTTGAGCAATGCAATGCGACACTCTGCCCGCACGCGATCGACGGCATCAACTACGCGCCGTTCGCCGCGTTCGGTGGATGGGCCGGCGCGATCAACAAGAACTCGGATGCAGAGGTCAAGCAGGCGGCCTACGACTTCCTGTCCTACGTGAACCAGGCCGCTCAGTCGAACGTCGACGTGACCATCGGCTGGACGGGCTACAATCCCTACAGGAACTCGCAGCTCGAAAACACCGAGAACTGGATCAAGGCCGGATTCAGCCCTGAATTCGCCGAGAATTATCTTGGCGCGATCAAGGACAGCCTGAACCATCCGAACATGGCGTCCGACCTCAAGATCCCCGGTGCGCAGCAGTACACCGGCGTGGTCCTCGACCGCGAACTGGCCCGCTTCCTCGCGGGTGAGATCACGGCAGAGCAGGCAACCAAGAACATCGAGGAAGCCTGGGAGGAGATCACCGAGGACTTCGGCCGCGAAAGCCAGATGACGATCTACAATCTGTCGCTCGGCATCACGAACTGAGCCTTGACCGGTTCGGAAGAATCCGTGCGGCCCGGGACGCCTCGGGCCGCACCTTCCATAGGGGCGCGCGAGCGGCTGTCCGACTGGATTGACCGCCATTCGGCGCAGGTCTTCATCTGGCCAGCGGTCATCATGATCCTGGTCTTTTCGATCTTCCCGCTCGTGGCATCCCTCATCATGGCCATGAGCCGCATCCGGTTCAGGGGCGGCACCTACAAGGTCCGCTTCGTCTGGTTCCAGAACTTCGAGAAGCAGCTCTTCGGATCCGAGCAGTTTCACTTCCTCGGAACCTTCAACGGCCTCGGGCTCCTGGGCTGGGCTATCGGTTTGGCGGTCACGCTCCTGATTGCCTGGCTCGCCATCCGCTATCTGCGCGGCCGGGTCACGGCGGTCGGGCTGGTCGGTCGTCTCTTCACCTGGGGGCTGAGCCTGGGCCTGGGGTGGCTCTTCGCGGCCACGCTGTTTTCGGGCCATCCATTCGGCACCCTTGGCACGACGCTGTTCTATGTCTTTGTCGGCTGCGGCCTTCAATTCGTGATCGGGCTCGCGCTGGCCTTTCTGTGCTCCCTGCCGATTCGGGGCAGGACTTTCTTTCGCGTGGTCTTCTTCATCCCGCTCATGATCACGCCCATTGGCGTCGGCTACGCATTCCGCATGATGGCGGACACGACCAAGGGGCCCTTCTCGCCCGTCTGGCAATGGGCCGGCCTTGGCGATTTCGCCTGGGCGGCGGATGCCTGGGCCGCGCGGTTCTTCATCGTGATCGGAGACAGCTGGCAGTGGATTCCCTTCATTTTCGTCGTTATGCTCGCCGCTCTCGAAAGCGTGCCGCGTGACTATGTCGAGGCGGCACAGGTCGACGGAGCCACGTCGTGGGAGATCTTCAAGGACATTACCTGGCCGCAAGTCCTACCTGTCGCCGCAACGGTCTTGCTGATCAGGGTGATAGAGGCATTCAAGATCGTGGACCTGCCGAACATCATGACTGCGGGGGGACCGGGCATAGCAACCGAATCCATGACGCTTCACGCGCTCTTCGCCTGGCGCTCGCTTGATCTGGGCCAGTCGGCGGCCGTTGCATATCTCCTGCTCTTCGTGACGGTCGTAACCTGCGTGTCATTTTTCAATCTCGTTGTGTTGAGGAGGGTGCGGGCGTGACCAGGAGCGCAATGCAATGGCTCTTCGAACCGCCATCCATCCGGGACATGGCGCCGGGAACGAAAGTGCTCGTCTACGCGATCTTGACGTTTTGGACGGCATTCGTGCTGTTCCCGATCTACTGGGTACTCATCACGTCCTTCAAGAGCGCGATCGACGTCAATTCGGGACCGGTCTATTTGCCGTTCGTTGACTTCCAGCCGAGCCTGCATGCTTGGAAGGAACTGTTCGTCTTCGACTTCTGGGACACGCTCAGCGCCTACATGAACTCGCTCATCATTGCGCTCTCCGCCACAGCAGCGAGCGTCATCATCGGATCGATGGCGTCCTACGCGCTTGCTCGTTTCGAATACCAGCCGAGATTCGGCGTCGTGTTCATGTTCGTCCTCGTCATGATCGGCGCGTTTTTCACTGTCGGTCGCTACGGCGTCGACTGGCGGCTTTCCTGTGCAGCAGGCGTCGCGGTCTTCTACTTTCTCGCCCGCGCACTTGGGCGTCACTTCAAGGCACGCCTAAGCAACGGCGACATCCTTTTCTGGATGATCTCGCAGAGAATCCTGGCGCCGATCGTGGTTGTCGTGCCCATCTACATGATGTTCCAGCAGGTCTCGCTTCTCGACACCCATATCGCGATCATCCTGACATACACGGTCATCAACCTGCCCATAGTCATCTGGCTGATGTACGACTTCTTCAAGTCCATCCCCATAGACCTGGAGGAATGCGCGCAGCTCGATGGCGCGACCCGGTTCCGCGTCTTCTTGGACATCGTGCTGCCACTGTCGCGATCCGGCCTTGCCGCAACCACGCTCCTCGTCATGATCCTGAGCTGGAACGAGTATCTTCTCGCACTCTTCCTTTCGACGTCCCGCGCACAGACCATGCCCATCCTCGTAGCCGCAATGAATGCGGGCGAGCGCGGCATTCTCTGGTGGTCGATGTCGGTCGTCATAATCGTCATGATCATCCCGGTCGTGATCCTCGCGATCATCCTTCAACGCTACATCTCCAAGGGCCTCCTGCTGGGGGCAGTCAAAGGATAGACCATGACTGTTGTCCTTGATGCCGTCTCGAAGTCATTCGGAAACGTGAAGGTCCTGCACGATCTGTCGCTCGATGTTCAGGACGGAGAATTCCTGGTCCTGCTCGGTGCGTCAGGCTCCGGAAAGTCGACGGCACTTAGAATGATCGCGGGACTTGAGACCGTGAGCGGAGGGCGGATCTCGATTTCCGGACGGGACGTGACGGATGAATTGCCGAAGAACCGCGACGTCGCCATGGTGTTCCAGTCATATGCGCTCTATCCGCACAAGACCGTGGCCGAGAACATCGGCTACCCTCTCAAGATCCGGCGCATGAGCCGCACCGACATCGAGACCCAGGTTCGGGAAGTGGCGGCGCAGGTCCGCATCGGCGAACTGCTCGAACGATACCCCCGCGAGCTCTCCGGCGGGCAGCGGCAGCGCGTTGCACTCGCGCGCGCGATGGTGCGACGGCCGTCGGTCTTCCTGATGGACGAGCCGCTGTCGAATCTCGACGCAAAGCTTCGCGGCCACATGCGCGCGGAACTCAAGCACATGCAGCACGAACTCGGCATCACCACGATCTACGTGACCCACGACCAGATCGAGGCCATGACGCTTGCACATCGCGTCGCCCTTCTCGAAGGCGGACGGCTCCAGCAACTGGCCGCGCCAAAGACGATCTACGAGGATCCGGAAAACCTCTTTGTCGCCCAGTTCATCGGCTCACCGCCGATGAACGTGGCCCACGGAAGACTGGATGCAGGCACGTTCGTGATCGGCCAGGATCGCGTTGCCACCGGCGGAACGGAGACAGTGTCCAACGCCGTGATCGGCCTCCGGGCCGAGGACTGCCAGGTCGTGGCCCCGGAAGACGGCGCGATTCGCGCCCAGCTCTTCGCGAACGAACTGATCGGAGACCACACGCTGGTCACCGCCAAGATCGGCGACGACATGGTCTCCATCAAGGCGCCGAAGGAGTTCGAGGCCGGGTTTGACGAGGCGATCGGAATCGCCTTCGAGACGGACAAGCTCTATCTCTTCAACAGGGACACAGGGGCACGCATTCGGCGATCTTGACCACCTCCGAGACGGGGTGCAGGGTCGTTGGCAAGTTGCGCGGAGTGAAGCCGATGTCGACTGCAAGCGGATACGATTTCGTCATTGTCGGCGGCGGCTCTGCAGGATGCGTGCTGGCGGCCAGGCTCTCCGAGCTTGAGGACTGTCGTGTCTGCCTGATCGAGGCCGGCGGACGGGACTGGCACCCTTTCTATCACGTTCCGGCCGGCTTCGCGAAAATGACCAAGGGCATCGGAAGCTGGGGCTGGTCGACGGTCCCCCAGAAACACCTGGGCGGCAGATCCCTCGTCTATACCCAGGCCAAGGTCATCGGTGGTGGCTCCACGATCAATGCCCAAGTCTACACCCGCGGAAACGCGCTCGACTACGACGAATGGCGTCAGCTTGGCTGTGACGGATGGGGCTACGAGGACGTCCTGCCCTTTTTTTGCAAGGCTGAGCGCAACGACACGCATGACGACAGGTATCACGGGACGGAAGGCCCCTTGGGGGTGTCGCGTCCGGCCGCCGCGCTGCCCATTTGTGACGCTTTCCTGGAAGCTGCCGAATCCTTGGGCATTCCTCGCAATCCCGACCTTGCCGGCGAATACCAGGAAGGCGTGGGCTACTACCAACTCACCCAGTCAAATGCCCGTCGCTCGTCCGCGGCAATCGCCTACCTGCGCCCGGCCCTGAAGCGTCCAAACCTCGACTTGCGACTGAACTCCCAGGTTTTGCGGCTTCAAGCCGACCGGGGCCGGGCGACCGGGGTCGTCATTGCCGACGGCACGGGAGAACGGGTCATTAGCGCAGGCACGGAAGTCGTTGTATCCTCAGGTTCCATAGGATCGCCAAGGCTCTTGATGCTCTCGGGCATAGGTCCGGCGGATCACTTGCGCTCGCACGGCGTGACAGTTGCTTGCGATCATTCCGGCGTGGGGTCGAATCTGCAGGATCACCTGGACTTCTGCACGATTGCCGAATGCACCGGCGAACACACGTACGACAAGTACGCTCGTCCGTTCTGGTCGGCGATTGCCGGAATGCGTTACCTTCTCACGCGCAAGGGTCCGGTCGCGTCAAGCCTCTTCGAGACCGGCGGCTTCTGGTACGTCGAGGAAGGAGCGAGATCGCCCGACATTCAGTTCCATCTCGGCCTCGGTTCCGGAATCGAGGCCGGCATCGCGCGAATGGAGAAGGACGGTGTCACTCTAAATTCTGCTTACATGCGGCCGCGTTCGCGCGGCACCGTCCGGCTCGCCTCGGCAGATCCGGCCGACGCGCCGCTCATTGACCCGAACTACTGGTCCGACACGCATGACCGCAACATGGCGGTTCGGGGCCTGAAACTTGCGCAGAGAGTCCTCGCGGCAGCGCCACTCGCACCCTATGTCAGCCACGAAGTCCTGCCGGGGCCGGATGTCAGGACTGACGAGGACTACTATGCCTACGCTGCCGCCATGGCAAAGACCGACCACCATCCATCGGGCACATGCAGAATGGGATCGGATCCGGATGCCGTCGTCAGTCCGCGCTTGAGCTTCAACGGCATCGACGGTCTGCGTGTCGTCGATGCCTCGATCATGCCGCGACTGATATCCTCGAACACGAATGCCGCAACGATCATGATCGCGGAAAAGGCCGCCAACATGATCAAGGCCGATCACGCGGGCTGAAACGCGACGAAGCCCTTGCCCGCGCAGCTTCAGGAACAGCGGGCGACGCCGGCACAAGGCGAGGCAAGCGGGCGCGGACCGGCGGCCCATGCGGAAGGACGTCGAACGGGCATCGGTGCCAAGACGCCGGCAACTTCGCCAAATCTCAAACGACCCACTCCTGAGCCGGAGGACACCCTGGACCAATGCAGAATTCAGAAAGGAGCCGTTGACACTCCTTCGGCATGCCGCTTGAATCCGAGGTTCAGGCACATTGGAAAATCACATATTGAAGATCGCCGAGGCAGGATCTTCGGAGCCGGGAAATTTCATGCAGGAGCCCCTCAGGCACGCAGACCTCAAGGAGAAACAGAGGATTCTCCGGGATGACTTCCCGGAGACGATGGGACTGCGCGTGCACAGGGCGCTGAGCTGGATTGCACGGGCGGAAGAGGCGGACGACGCCGATGGCCGGTTCATATTCCTCTGGATTGCATTCAACGCCGCCTACGCGGACGAGAGCGAGTTTCAGATGATCGCGCCCCCGGCGCGCGAGGCCTTTGCCGACTTTTTCAGGAAGGTGAATTCGCTTGATCCCGGGCAAAGGATCTACAACGCGATCTGGGAGAATTTCTCAGGGCCGATTCGCGTGCTCATGGAGAACCGGTTCGTGTTCTACGCCTTCTGGCAGCACTACAACGGAATGAACGGGTACGAAGATTGGGGCACACGCTTCTACAAATCCAACCGCCAGTTCATCAACGCGTTCAAGAAGCGAGACACCGTGCGTGTCTTGGGCAATGTCTTCGACCGCCTCTACGTCCTTCGCAACCAGCTCGTGCACGGCGGCTCGACCTGGAACAGTGACATCAACCGGGACCAGGTACGCGACGGCGCTGCCATCTTGGAATTCCTGGTTCCCGTCTTCGTTGACGTCATGATGGACAATCCGCAGGAGGACTGGGGGCGACCGTTCTATCCCGTCGTACCGTAGCCACGAAGTGGCCGCCGCTCCCGAGTTGCGACCGGATAACGCGATGCTGAACTGCAATCGTGACGATACCGCCCGGGCCCGAACGGCGCATCGCGGATCTGAAGGACATTGATCTCAGGTGCTCAGTCCAGCCCGCCGCTTTCAACAGATGCAGCCTGCGTCACGACCTTCCGCCCCACCGGCATTCGGATTCGCACCACTGCCTCTATGCCGCACCCTCGTATTCGGCGCCGGTCTTGGCACCCGTGATATACGCGACCACGTCCTGGCCATCGGTTTCGTTGCGATCGAGATTGGCGACGATGCGACCCCTCCGGAACACGATGATCCGATCCACGAGGTCCATGACCTGGCGCATGTTGTGGCTGATCAGGATCAACGGTTCGCCTGCTTCCTTGAGTTGCCTGACGATGTTCTCGACCTGGGCGGTTTCCTGAACGCCCAAGGCAGCTGTCGGCTCATCCATGATCGTCAGCCGTGAATGAAACGTCGCGGTCCGGGCAATGGCAACGCACTGCCGCTGGCCGCCCGACATGTTGCGGATGGTGTTCCGGATATTGGGAATCTTGACTGCCGTCCTTTCAAGTCCGGCCACCGTCGCGTCTCGCATTCCCTTGTAGTCCAGGACCCGGAACGGCCCGAGCCAGTTCCATTTCGTCATCTCGCGGCCAAGAAACAGGTTGTCCGGAACATCGAGGTCGTCGGCAAGCGCCAAGGTCTGGAACACGGTCTCGATGCCGGCTTCGCGGGCATCAAGGGGACCCGCGAAGTTCACCTCGTCGCCATAGAGCCATATCCTGCCTCTCGTTCGCTGCTCAACGCCGGTGATCTGGCGCACGAAAGTGGACTTGCCCGCGCCGTTGTCCCCCATGATGGCGACGTGCTCGCCTTGTTTCAGTTCAAAGTCTGCCCCTTCCAGCGCATGGACACCGCCATAGTGCTTGGTCAGGTCCTCCGTCCTAAGGACGATATCATCGCTCATTTCGCCCTCCTCAAGACTTCAATGCCGCGCGCCGCTGGCGCCACTGGTCGAGAACGACGGCAGCAACGATGATGCCGCCTTTGACCATCTCTTGATAGAAGGCGTCCAGTTTCAGATAGGTGAAGCCGGAAATGATGACGCCGAATATCATGGCCCCAAGCACTGTGCCGATGATCGAGCCACGGCCGCCGGCCAGGGAAACGCCACCGATCACCGCCATCGCGATCGCGTCAAGTTCATAGACAAATCCCATTCCCGCTTGCGCCGTCACGTTGCGCGACGTCAGGAGTATCGCAGCGAATCCCGCAAGCATGCCGGCGACCGCGTAGACCATGACCTTCTGCCACGCCACGTTGATGCCGGACATGCGCGCCGCATCCTCGTTGGATCCGATCGCATACGTGTGCTTGCCATATACGGTGTACTTCATGATGAAATGGAAGAGCACCGCGAGCAGAAGGAAGTAGATCGCCGGGTTCTGGCCATCGAAGACCTGCGTCACGATCCAGCTTTCCGAAAACACGCCGAAGGTCAGGCCGTCCACCAGGTTCCCGTTCGAGATCGCCGCGTATTCGTCGGTCGGAAAGGAAATCGGATTGCCGCGCGACCACCACTTGGCAACGCCGCGCGCGCTCACCATCATGCCGAGCGTCGCAATGAACGGCGGAATCCGGGTATAGGCGATCAGCAGCCCGTTGATCGATCCGGCAATCAATCCGCATCCCAGCCCGACCGCAATCGGCACGAGAATCGGAAGGTCCATGGCCCACGGACCGAATATCGCCTTCGGGTTGGGGTTGCCGTTCACCAGTTCGGTCTGGGCGAAACTCATTGAGATCATTGCCGTCGCGCCAACGATCGAGCCCGAACTCAGGTCAATCCCACCCGTTATGATGACCTGCGTGACTCCTAACGCGATGATCCCGATGATCGAGACCTGAAGAATGATGATCTTGATCCGCGCCATGTTCAGGATCGTGCCGTCACGTCCCGAATTGAAGTCGAAGAGCATGCTTTGGCCCTTCATGTAGGGCAGCAATTGTCCCAAGGCTTCAAAGATCAGGACTATCAGTACAAGCGCGATGAAGATGTTGACTTCGTTCGGCCAAGCCCGCTTCGACTTGTCGAAGGCAAGGCCGCCGGTACCATGGGATGTGTCAGCCATATTTCGCTCCCGTGGATCGTCACCTCCCGGACGCAACAGTCCGGAATTCACGGGGCGGCATTGGCTGCCGCCCCGCATTCGGAAACTCAGTTCTTGTCGAGGAAGTCACCGATGTTGTCTGGCGTAACCAGCTTGAACGGAATGTAGACCTTCTGGTCAACATCCTCGCCGTTTACCAACGAAATGGCAGTATCCACCGATCCTGCACCCTGCCCGAAGGCATCCTGGAAAACGGTCACGTCCAGTTCGCCGGCCTGCATCGCGACCAGAGCGTCCTGGGTCGCGTCCACGCCGCCAACTTCAACGTCGGCCATGTCGATTCCAGCCGCCTTCATGGCCTGGATCGCGCCGATGGCCATTTCGTCGTTGTTGGCGATGACGAAATCGAAATCCTCGCCCGAGGAAAGCCAGTTCGTCATCAGGGACTGTGCCTCGTCGCGGCTCCAGTTGGCGGTCTGCTCGTCGATCAGCGTCATGAAGCTGCACATGTCCATGCCGATGACGTCATGCACGTCCTTGGACCGCTGGACGGCGGCCTGGTTCGAAAGCTGGCCGTTCATCAGGTATCCCATGGCTCCGCCCGCCTTTCCGGCGGCACGCAGGTTGCGGCAGATCTGGAACGCCTCGAGCGTACCGGACTCGATCTCGTTCGATGCAACAAACGCCTGCGTCGACGGAAGATCGTTCACGTTGTCAGGCTCGCGATTGACGTAGACGAGCGGTACGTCGCCGGCAGCAGCCGACACCGCGGCGCCCGCAGACGTGTCGACAATGTTGACGATAATTGCGTCAACGCCAGATGCGACAAAGTTCTTCACCTGGTCGATTTGCTTGCCGATGTCGTCGGTTGCATCCTCGACCTGAAGATTGACGCCGTCGAGCGATCCGGCGTGATCAACCATGCCGTTCCGCATCACGGTCAGGAAGTTATCGTCGAAACGTGCGATCGATGCACCGAGTTCCTGCCCGATGGCACTTGTCGCCATGAGCGTGGCGACACCCGCCGCAACTATTGATTTCTTCATTGGTTTCCTCCGTTTACATGGGTGTCCGGCGCACCCGTTTACTGCCGGAATTGTGCCCCGACTTCATGCCACGCAGGACTGAAAGGCCGAAGCGGAAAGTGAAACGAGATGTCAATGCAACGAGATTGCCCAACTTCACGCGAAGTCTCGTGGCAACATTCACTCCACAGCATACGCAATCCCGCAAGCAACTCGCGTCCCCCCATTTCGCGACGGCAGTCTAGCTTCCGATTCCACATTTGCAACCGGTTGCATTGTCCCGCGCAGAGCAAATTCGTTCTCACCTCGCGCCCGCTGCAGACGCGCTTACGTGCTGCCGAACTTCGTCGGCAACGATTCGGCACATGGCAAGGAGGCCGCGCAAGACGCGGCAGAGCCTCGCAGAATCGAACGCCGAGAAAGGACAGGGATCATCGTCTGACAATCCATTGCTGGAACCGCTTGCGTGCTTCTGAACACTCGGAGAATCGAAGATCCCGTGCCATGAATGGACCTGCAGAACGGCTGTCGGCACCGACGCTCAAGCACCTTGTTCCGTCTTCCGACGGACGGATTGTCATGGATTCGGGATCGTAGATGAACCTTTGAACACTGGCCGACGCATCGCAATCAACCAGACCGAGCGGTTCAGTCGAATCTTCCGGATGCAGATTCGCCATGCATTTTCCTTCGAAGGCGACCGACACGATTTGACCAGTGGTCTCGGCAAAGCGAAACTGCACGTCTCCGCCCCGTGGTTTGCACGAGTGGGCATGCAGGCGATCGGAGAGCCCGCGCCCAATCGTGTCGATGCACCATCCAAGGTCGTCAGCCTCATCCAAATTGTCCACCAAGTGAATGACGGGTGCCGGTGTCCGGAGGTCAGGCGGAGCGGCGTTTGCCGCATTGGCAGCGACAAGCAATGCCGCTGTTGCAAGCGCAGTTTTCGGGAATATGCGAAAGTTACATGGCTCGGTTCTGGGTTTGCTCCCACGGTGGAAACGTCGCAAGAAGACCGTGCACGAGGGCAAGGCGTTGCCTTTCCGTTCTCGGCAACAGAGTTTGAGGGCCACAGCCCTGCTGAGCCGCCCCGCAGAAAGGGCAGACATGACGCGGCGTCCGGGATTGGCGCATCTGCACGGTGAGGAGCGTTGGCGTTGGCCGCTTCGACGTCCCGTGAAATCAATACGAAGCCACGATGTGACATTCGTATATTCCCTAGATTTCGGTAATCGGCGCATGTATCCCTCGACTGTGTTCGTCATGATCGTTTCCACCTTATACACATTTGAATGGTCAGTCCGTCGCAAATTGTCCTTGGGAGAGAGGCAGGAAGCGTCCTTGTCCGTGGCGAGCATGATCGAATTCGATCTGAACAAGCGCCAGGTCCAGCTTCATGTTGCTCATGCGGGCGACTCGTGCCTTTCGGAAGAACCTTGTCGGGTCAGGCGCGCGAAGGTTTCGGGCATCGCTGCCGGTCCATGCGCTGGCAATTCAGGAGTTTACTTCGCCAAGGAAGAGCTTTCTCTCGACATTGCACAGAGCTTCCGCTGGGCCGCTCTCGGTGATGACGATCGTTTCCGTTGTCTCCAGGCCCCAGCCATCCATCCACAGGCCCGGCATGAAGTGAAAGGTCATGCCCGGTTGCAGCAAGGTCTGATCTGCAGGGCGGATTGACACGGTGCGCTCGCCCCAATCCGGCGGATAGCTCAGGCCGATCGGATAACCGCAGCGCCCGCCGCGTTCAATGCCGACCTTGGCCAGTTCACCATTCAGCGCATTGGCGATATCGCAGGCGCGGTTGCCGGCGCACGCGGCATCCAGCCCGGCATTGAGGCCCGCCGTCAGAGCTTGAGAGGCATCCAGCATGATCTGCGGCGGTTTGCCGAGAAAGATCGAGCGGCACAACGGCGCGTGATAGCGGCGGTAGCAGCCGGAGAGTTCAAAGAAGGTGCATTCGCCGGTCTTCATTTCGCTGCCGTTCCAGGTCAGGTGCGGCGCGGCAGCATCCAAACCAGAGGGCGTCAACGGCACGATGGCGGGGTAATCGCCCCAGTCGTCGTCCACTCCCATCAGGCCAGCATGGCAAATCTCGGCCACCAACTCGTTCTTGCGCAGGCCCGGCTCGGCCCTCTCCAAGGCGATATTGACGATCTTCTCGGTGATCTTCGCGGCCTTTCGGATGAAGGTCATTTCCTCGTCCGACTTCACCCCGCGCTGCCAATTCACAAGCGCAGTGGCGTCAACCAAGGTTGCATTCGGCAACTCTGCATTCAGCACCATATGGGCTTTGGCCGAATAGTAGTAATTCTCAAGTTCAACCCCGATCCGGGCCTTCTCATGCCCTAACGCCCGCAGCCGTTCGGCCAAGTCCTCCATCGGATGGCAGGTGGCGGACTGCACATACCTTTCGGCATAGCCCAGCACCTTGTCATTCTCCATCCACACCGTACGCCGCCCGCCATTGACATCCTGCAGGCGCCCCCACCACAGCGGATCGCCATGCAGCCCCAGAATCACTCCCTGGTGCACGTAGAACGACCAGCCGTCATAGCCTGTCAGCCAAGCCTGGTTCGAAGGGTCGGTCACGAACAGGACGTCGATTCCGACCACGTCCATGGCTTTGCGAGTCTTTGCAATTCGGCGATCATATTCCGCCTGGCTGAAGGGAGCGTGTTCGATCGGCATGGGCACTTCGTTCGTCCGTTGGCGTTCCACTTGTATGCATCCAAATCGATTGGAACCGTCGAGTGATGTTGGAATCCGGCGAGTGCTCATATGAACCGATAGAAAAAATCAATCAACTTGGTCGGCGTTCGGCAGCTTGGTCGGGGTCTTACTTTGACATTTGGGTGTCAATGGTCTTCCAGGCCGACCAAGGCAAGCGCTGCGAGACCTTTCCGCTTGGGACCTCAGTTCAAATGGAAGCGAAATTTGTCGACCGCGTGGATGCTATGGCTGTTTCCTGATCTCGGGTTCATACCAACAAAGGTCCCCAAAGTCCCACAGTGAATCCGGCATTGAAACGATGTAGCGGGCTTTTTGACGCTTTCGCTGCATCCGAAATCGGGTGCGGTTCAGGCTGCTTGTTTCAGGGTATGGAATCCGATGGAAGAGCATAACAGCCTTGGTTTTCGGAACGGTCGCGCCCACACCCGGAAACGGCGGCCACGGCACGAAAACCGTGTTCTTCTGCAGTCCGGGAAAAGGGATTCAAGAACAAGCCGCCATGCATGGCGGATATTCACGCGTCTCCACCACGGACCAGAACCCGGCGCTCCAGAGGATGTACTGTAGGCGGCGGGCTGCGAGAGGGTCTTCACTGAATGGGCCTCCAGCTCGCACCGTGACCGGCCCAAGCTTGAAGCCGCGCTCGACTTCCTGCGCGAAGGCGACACGCTCGTGGTTTGGATACTCTCCCGGCTGGCGCGGTCCCTCACCCAGGTCATCTGGACAGCCGCTGACATCGACGGGCGCGGCATCGCTCTCTAGGTGCTCGCCCAGAACATCGATGCAAGCACGCCCGAGGGACAGCTGTTCTTCCACATGACCGCAGCCTTCGACAAGTTTCAGCGGGAGCCGATCGTCGAGAACGCTCGCTGCGGCCTCAAGGCGACCCGCAAGCGCGGACGGCGGGGCGGCAGGCCCAAAGGCAATGGGCGAAAGAACCCTCAAGCACGCCGAGGCCATGCACAAGGACACCGAAAACCACCCCTTCGTCGGTGACGTCATTGATCAGCTCGATGTCGACCGCACGGCATTCTACCGGCATTGCCCGCCGGATCGCATCAAGCGGCTCAGGACCGGGCTCGCCTGACGGCATTCATCCGTAGACGAATCCCGTGGGGCTCTTGGACCATAGTCGGGACAGACCCAACGGTACTTTCTTCACGACACTGTCCAGTCTTCCAACTGAAGATCAGGTACATGTTCGAATTCCCGAACGTTGTTGCTGATGAGAATGAGATCACGGGCTTTTGCCTGCCCGGCGATCAACACATCGTAGGGACCAATTGGGCTCCCCGATTTTCTTAGCTCTGCCCTAACTTCACCGGCCTGGCGGGAGTCCTCGTCGTCGAAGGGAAGGACAACGAAGTCTCTCAAAAGCAGTCTGATCGTCTCAAGATTAAATGAGACTTTCTGGCTCTTGTAAGCACCAAAGTAGAGTTTGTGCGATACTATCGCGGGAATACCGATTTCGCCCTCAGAGCAGGCCAGCACGCGATCGGTCAGAGCCTCGGACTTCTGTCCGAGCAGTGATATGACAGCATTCGTATCAAATAAGAATTGCATCAGTTGAAGATCTTATCCAGATCGGTTCGATCTATTTCGGCAGGCTGCTCTCGCCCTTCCTTCATGAAGTCATCGCTCACACCACGTTTCAGAGCGGACCTTAGCGAACTCCAACCACGATTGCTTTCCGGATGTGGACGAAGAATGATCGCATCTCCCTCTCGTGAAACTTCAACTTCATCAACGCTAAAGCGAAACTCCTTCGGCAGACGGACTGCCTGAGAGTTTCCGGACTTGAAAACCTTTGCTACCTGAGTCATGTCGGCCTCGCGAGATGTATATACTCCATTGTATATACGTTCTCCGTTCGGGATTGTAAAGTGATGTTGCCAATGGGGCTCATTTCCATGACCGAAATCCTTCAGCCGTAAACCGTTCCGCGTCCTGCCCCAGCAACTTGGCGATATGTGGTTCCAGAACACTCTCGGACGCGCCGGCACGACCCGAAGGGCCTCTCGGCTACCTTATGCGGATGCCTGACTCGGAATCGAAGAACACGGCCTTTTCCATGTTGAACGCGAATTCGATTACAGCGCCCGGCGACGCATCCGTGTCCGCCCGCATCCGCGCCACGCAGTCCGCCCCACCAAAAGACGTCGTGACAAACGTGTCAGATCCAGCCGGCTCGGTAACCCCAACCTCGCTCGCGCACTGTTCAACATGGGTCGAACGATGATCCGCACCATCCTTGTCCGTCAACGCCTCCGGCCGAATCCCCAAAGTCACGGTCTTGCCAGACATCGCCCTGAGATCAGTACCCGCCTCGTGAACCGTCAGCTTCACGGTCTCGCCGAAACTGTTGCTGGTCTCGGCATAGACGGCCTCTCCATTCGCATTGATGCTGACCGGCACGAGATTCATGGACGGCGATCCCATGAATGTCGCGACGAAGAGATTGGCCGGCGTGTCGTAGATCTCCTTCGGCGTCCCAAGCTGCTGAACAAGACCCTCGTTCATCACGGCAATCCGGGTCGACAGCGTCATCGCCTCGATCTGGTCGTGCGTCACGTACACGATCGTTGTCCCGAGATTCTGATGGAGCTTCTTGATTTCGGTCCGCATGTCGACGCGGAGCTTCGCATCAAGGTTGGACAACGGTTCGTCAAACAGGAAGACTTCCGGTTTCCTGACAAGCGCCCGCCCCATGGCCACCCGCTGCCGCTGGCCGCCTGACAACTGCGCCGGTTTCCGGTTCAGAAGCCCGCCGATCTGCAGGAGTTCCGCCACTTCCTGCATCGCCGATTCTCGTTCGGCCTTCGGCACCTTGTGCATTTCCAGGCCAAAGGTGATGTTCTGCGCGACCGTCATGTTCGGATAGAGCGCGTACGACTGGAATACCATCGCGATGTTTCGTCGGGACGGATGCACTCCGTTCATGAGATTGCCCTTCAGGCGAATCTCGCCGGTGGTGATTTCCTCCAGCCCGGCAATCATGTTCAGGAGCGTTGACTTTCCGCAACCGGACGGCCCGACGAGAA
This sequence comes from Silicimonas sp., assembly GCA_022824315.1. Lineage (GTDB taxonomy): Bacteria > Pseudomonadota > Alphaproteobacteria > Rhodobacterales > Rhodobacteraceae > JAJEFO01. The sequence goes on along the minus strand of JAJEAC010000070.1, from coordinate 61 downwards.
CCAGGAACTCTCCTTCACCAACCGAAATGTTCACGTTGTGCAGGACCTCAACCGAACCGTA
>JAJEAC010000158.1 GCA_022824315.1 Silicimonas sp. | reverse complement strand
CAAGGAGGCGTGCCTTCTGCTTCCCAGCCTCACCCGCATTCTGCGCACGATGGAATCCGAAGGTCAGGTCACCCGCCGTCAAGACAGCCACGACAAGCGTCGCACAATGGTCCGGATCACCGGTGAAGGGCACCGGATATTTGAGGAGAACCGCTTGGTCTCGCACGAAATCTATGCCAACATCGAAGAGCAAATGGGCCGGCACAAGCTGGACCGGTTGCTCGACTTGCTGGAGGAGTTGCGTTCGGTCAAGTTCTGACCTCGCGGATTGAAGCGACGCAGCATGCGTGGTGACCGAAATTTTCGGTCCAGTGATGAAGACCTTGCCCGTTCTCCTAGTTCTGAAAGCGATGGTCCTCGGCAGCCATTGAAAAGGCTCAGGAACAGCCAGTTGTCCATGACGGCATTGACCTGCCGAAGGCGGTCGCAAGTCCTGTTTCCAACGTTTCCAGCTGACCGTGTCATGCGGTTCAGGAACGATCAGGCCGAGGCCGTTCAGCCGCGACCTGCGGGACCATTGCCTTCCGTGAATGAATGAACCGAGGATCCGCAGATGCGTGAATGCAGAACCTGCCGGTCTCTGCGTCGGCATCCAGCCGACAGCAGCGATGCCGACGCCCACTCCGGACCAAGCGCCCCGGTGACCGCTTCGGACTGATCCGAGTCGAAGCCATTGGTTTCGCTGGGCACTTCGCCGCAAGAGTATCGAAAGCTGCAACCGCCTTGGCGGGGCGTCAGCACTGCCTCCGTGCTGCTTCAACGGTCCGTTGCCGTCTTTGGCAACTTGATGAGAGATTGCGTTGCGTTGCGGGCTCCGCTGACAGGCCTCGAATGATCCGGAACATCGGTTTGAAGGCGAGGTCCCGCCTCTGCCCCGGCAGCGGCCATGTCATCCGAACATGTGCAGGGAAACTCCGATTTGCTCGCCAGAATTGCGGTCGAACTTGCAGGTGGCCGATGTGACGACTAGCCGCTCCCCGACCGTGAGCTTGTGAAAGAGGAAGCATTTTCAATCTATTAAGCTCAGTTCCGCGTGTCATTTTCCTTCACGGACACGTAACGCTTGACAAAATTTAGTTAACAAAGCAACCTTATGTCAGTCAACTTGGTCCTGATGGAGGCCAGATGGACCGATCATGGGAGGAAAAAATGAAGAAGTTCCTGACAGCCGCAGTTCTTGCGGTCATTGCAACGGCCGCATCGGCCGAATATCCGGAAAAGCCCGTGACTTTCGTGGTTCCGTGGCCCCCAGGGGACTTGGAAGACGTATTGACGCGCCTGATCGCGGATGAATTTCAGGCCATGTATGACGTCCCCGCAGCCGTGGTGAACAAGCCCGGAGGAGGAGGAGGCCCGTTCCCGGGCGCAGTGGAGGTCGCGACAGCCCCCGCGGACGGCTACACGGTCGGATCCTTCGTGACCGACGTTCCAATCGGAGGGCCGGAAATCGGCATTCCGGAGTTGTCACCAAACCCGTTCGAGCCGATCGGCATCTTCATGACCTATCCGTTCGTGATCGCCGCCTCGGGCGATGCGCCCTATTCGGATTGGGAGGGTCTTGCGGCATATGCCAATGAGAACGACGTGGCCTTGGGCCATTTCGGCTCATTCCTGCCTCCGACGCAGGTCACCTTCGCAGCCGCGATCAACAGCGGGTTCGACTTCGCAAGCGAAGCGGCCTTTGACGCGCTGGACTGCAACACGCTGGCTTCTGGCGACGTAGACGTGATCAACACGACGCTGCAACTGATCCTGCCCTGCCTCAACGACGTGAACGTGCTGGCAAACATCGGTTCGGAACGTCTGAGCCTGACGCCGGACAGCCCCACCGTAAGCGAACTGGTTCCCGAACTGACCGTATCGCTTTGGAACGGCTTGTTCGTCCACAAGGACGTCCCCCAAGACGCACGTGACAAGATCTCAGTCGCCGCGCAAAAGGCCCTGCAATCCGAAAAGGCACAACGCCTGATCGGGGAAACCGGCGTGTTGATATACTGGAAGGACGCAGCTGAATCCCAAGCCCAGATAGAATCGGACACCGAGGTCCTGGGCAAGGTTGCCGAACTAGTCGGCGATTGAAGCTGACCGGCGCCGGCAGGTTTCGCGATCTGCCAGCGCCGTCGCTTGATGGCGGGAGGTCACGATGATCGCAAAGACGCTGCAAGACACGTTCAGGCGCTATCGTCGGCCTGGGGACATCGTATATGCCACTCTGTTCTTTGCGTTTGCGCTGTTCCTGCTCAGCCAGATCGGCGTTGAGACAAAGGTGGTCAAACGCACCAAATGGTTTGCCCAACCGTCCCTCTGGCCCATGATCGCCATCTTGGGGATGGTGATCTTCAGCGGTCTGCACCTGCTGAGCTCGGCATTGTCCCCCCGCATTCCCGGACGGTGGAAAGAGGTCGGCTTCTGGCTGCAGTCGCTTGAATACGTCGCCTACTTCCTCATCTACGTCGTCGCCGTTCCATGGCTGGGCTATCTGCCGTCAACGATGCTGTTCGCCGCATTCCTGGCGGTGCGCGCCGGGTTTCGCTCGTCGGCCACAGTTTGCATTGCCTTGGTCTTCGGAGCGGTTGTTGCCGTGGTCTTTCGGGCACTGTTGCAGGTCAACATCCCGGCGGGTCGCCTGTACGAAGTCCTGCCGGAGGCAACGCGCGTTTTTGCCCTGACCTATCTGTGAGGCGAACATGGAAAACCTGATTTCCGGAATTGCGATTCTGACCCAATGGCAGGTCATTGCCGCGTTGATCATCGGTTCGGTCGGCGGCGTCATCATCGGGGCACTGCCAGGCGTCGGCGCTGCCGTAGCAATTGCAATTCTGCTGCCGGCCACGTTCGCGTTCGAGCCCATTGTCGGCCTGACCTTGCTGCTGGGCATCTACGGATCCTCGATGTACGGCGGTGCCATCCCGGCCATTCTGATCAACACGCCGGGGACGGCTGTCAATGCGCTGACCACCTATGACGGCTATCCGCTGACCAAGCGTGGTGAAGGTCACCGGGCGTTGTCGCTGGCATATTCCGCATCATTCTTCGGCGGCATTTTCTCGATCGTGTGCCTGATTTTCCTGTCGCCCGTTCTGGCATGGGTAGCCCCGCATTTCGGGAGCCGCGAGATTTTCCTTGCCGCGTTCATGGGCATACTGCTCGTGATTCTGGCCCATCGCGGCCAGACCTTTTCGGCCGCGATGCTTGCCTTCTTCGGCATCTTCCTCAGCACCGTGGGGCTGGAGCCGGTCAAGTACACCAAGCGATTCACCTTCGACCAAACCTGGCTTGCTTCAGGCGTCGACCTGATCGTGGTCGTTCTCGGCCTGTTCGCGATCAGCCAGGCGTTGCTGCTGCTGGTCGACAAGGATCACGCACCGGGCGAGGCCCGCGTGCGCGGCAGTATCTTTGCTGGGCTTAAGGAACTCCTGGGGCTCAAGCGCATTGCCACAGTGTCGTCCTCGCTGGGCGTCGTGATGGGGATGGTGCCTGGCACAGGAGAATTCACGTCCCAGTTCCTTTCCTACACATACGCGCAGAAGACATCCAAGGATCCGGACAAGTTCGGTGACGGCTCGCCAGAGGGCCTGGTGGCGTCGGAAGCCGCTAACAACGCCGTTCCGGGCGCTGCGATGATTCCGCTGCTGGCACTGGGCATTCCCGGCGAGGCGCTGACAGCAATGATGCTGTCAGTTTTCTACGTGCACAACGTCATTCCGGGACCGCAGCTGTTTGTGGATCAGCTGGACTTTGTCATGGCACTGTACATGTCGCTGATTCTGCTGAACGTGATCGTGCTCGTGTTCCTGCTGTTCTCGACAAACCTTTTGCTGAAGATCATCCAGATCCCGACGCGATTTCTCGGCATCATGATCCTGACGTTGTCTTTCGTCGGGGTGTTCAGCCTGCGCAACTCGATCACCGATTGCGCCATCGCCGCCGGTTTCGGTGTGTTCGGCCTGATCCTCAAGCGCCTCGACCTGCCGATCGTACCGATCATTCTTGGCATGGTTCTGGGCGGCATCATGGAGGTCAAGCTGCGTAGCGCCATGGCAAAGGTCAAGACGCCGCTCGACTTCATCGACCGACCCATCGCCGCGATCCTGTTTGCAATGATTCTCTGCATCATCGCGCTGCATGTCCGCACGCTTGTCCAGGAGCACCGAGACCGTCGCAGACCGCAACCCACGGGCGACGGAGACACGACGCAGCAAGGCTAGCCGCCATGGATCAGCCCTCGATTGATGCACTGCGCACACGGGAAGTCTCGGATCGAGGTCATTTCATCAATGGCACCTTCCAGGCCGGAGAAAGCGAGGTGCAGCACCAGGTGCTGTCGCCTGTCGATGGCAAGCCCCTTGCACGCATTGCCGCGGGCAGTCCCGCGGATGTGGACGCCGCGGTGCGTGCCGCACGGGTGGCTTTCGAAGACGGGCGCTGGTCCCGAAAGGCACCGACCGCGCGCCGCGGGGTTATGCTGAGACTTGCCGACCTGATCGAGACGCGTGCGCTTGAAATCGCCGTGCTCGGCGTGCGCGACAACGGCACGGAGATCAACTTGGCCTACAAGGCCGAAGCTCTGTCTGCAGCGGCGACTTTCCGATATTATGCCGAGGCCGTGGACAAGATCAATGGCGAGGTAGCCCCCACCGGCCATGACGTTCTGGGTCTCGTGCATCATGTTCCGGTCGGAGTCGTGGGCGTGATCGTGCCGTGGAACTTTCCCTTGATGATAGGCAGCTGGAAGATTGCGCCGGCACTGGCGGCAGGCAATTCCGTCGTCCTCAAGCCGGCGGAAAGCGCCTCGCTCAGCTTGCTGGAAATCGCGGAACTCGCCGCCGAGGCCGGGGTGCCTGACGGCGTGTTCAACGTCGTGACTGGTTCCGGTTCGGTCGTAGGTGAAGCGCTGGCACTGTCCATGGACGTTGACATCCTGGCCTTTACGGGCTCTGGCGCGACGGGTCGGCGCCTGCTGGAGTATTCTGCGCGCTCGAACCTGAAACGCTGCTATCTGGAACTGGGCGGTAAGTCCCCGAACATCGTCTTTGCCGATGCGCCCGACCTGGCTGAGGCAGCCAGGGTGTCGGCAGCCGGGATTTTCCGCAACTCGGGCCAAGTCTGCATCGCAGGTTCTCGCCTTCTTGTGCAGCAGGACATTTACGAGGACTTTCTCGCCGAGATCATCCGCCACGCCGAGAACTTCCGTGTCGGCGACCCGCTGGACCTAAGCAGCCAGATCGGCGCGGTCCACAGCCTTTCCGAACTCGAGGCCAACCTTGAGTTCGTCACCATCGCCGAGGCAGAAGGAGCCGCGCGCCGCACAGGCGGCGCACGCATCCTGGCGGAGACTGGCGGCTACTACATGTCTCCTGCCGTCATGGCGGGGGTGAAGAAAACGGACAGCCTGTTCCAGAGGGAGGTGTTCGGCCCGGTCCTGGCCACCACCCCCTTCAAGAACGAGGAGGAAGCGATCCGGCTGGCCAATGCCACCGTTTACGGGCTGGCGGGCGGGGTCTGGACCGCGAACCTCAGCCGTGCACATAGAATGGTGGCGGGTGTGCGCGCCGGTGTGGTGCATGTGAACACGTATGGCGGGGCCGATCTGACCGTTCCGCTAGGCGGCGTGCGCCAGTCGGGCAACGGGCACGACAAGTCCCTGCATGCGCTGGGAAAGTACATCGATCTCAAGACGGCATGGATCAAGCTCTGAAAGAGAGAGAAGGGGAGGAATTCGTGACTGCCAAGAGAATCTTACTGATCGGCACCTATGATACCAAGGATCCGGAAATGCGCTTCATTGAACAGGCTGTGCGGGAGCAGGGTGCAGTCGTTCTGACCATGGACGTGTCCGTGCTGGGCGATCCGCAGACCCCGACCGACATTTCCAAGCATGACGTGGCCGCCGCCGGCGGCATGACCATTGACGAGGTCATCGCGCAAGGAGACGAAAACAAGGCCTTTCGCGTGATGTCTGCCGGGGCCGCGAAAGTGGTCGCCCAGACCTTTGCCGAAGGGCGCCTTGACGGGATGCTGGCCACAGGCGGCACCATGGGCACGGACCTGGCCCTGGATTGCGCGCAGGCGCTGCCTATGGGGGTGCCGAAATACATAGTGTCAACCGTCAGTTTCTCGCCCCTGATTCCGCCGCATAGATTGGCTCCGGACATTCAGATGATCCTTTGGGCCGGCGGGCTCTACGGCATGAACTCGATTTGCAAGGCTTCGCTGAGCCAGGCGGCCGGAGCGGTGGTCGGGGCGGCCAAGGCGGCAGGGGCACCGGATCGGAGCAAGCCGATGATCGGCATGACCAGCCTTGGATCGTCTTGCCTGCGTTACATGAAGACCCTCAAGCCGGCGCTGGAGGAGCGCGGGTTTGAAGTCGCGGTGTTCCACTCGACCGGCATGGGCGGCATGGCGTTCGAAAAGCTGGCGGGCGAAGGAGCCTTTGCCTGCGTGATGGACTTCTGCATGCAGGAATTCGGAAACATGATGGCGGGATCTGTCGTGTCCAGCGGCGATGACCGAATCACCAATGCTGGCCGTGCCGGCATTCCCCAGTTGGTGGCACCTGGCGCACTGGACTTGCTGGATTTCGCGGGGTGGCAGGAGATACCCGAACGGTATGCGGACCGTCCATTCCATGAACACAACCGATTGATCAAGAGTTCGGTGTTCACCGGAGACGAGCGCCGCGCATGGATGCGCGAACTTGCCGTTCGCCTGGAGGCGGCGACCGGCCCGGTTCATTTCTTTCTGCCGGTTCAGGGCATCGAAGGCTGGGACAGGGAAGGTGAAGAGGCGCATGATCCAAAGGCCTTGGCCGACATGGTGGATGAGGCCCGCAAGGCCATGCGTGGCAGGGTCCCGATGACTGAAGTGAATGCACACATCAACGACGACGCCTTTTGCGACGCAGTGCTGGCCCGGTTTGATGCGTGGGTGACGGATGGAATCGTCAAGGCCTGATGTCGTGTAAGGATCGTCAAGTCATCAGATCCAGATGACCGGGCCCGTGCGGACGGGCGCACCAATGCGAGCCGTCGCGCGGCGGGACGGCTTGACCGCAGGTGCCAAGACGCGTTCGTTATGGCGGTCAAGGCGGCGGGTGGCGCTCCTAGGCCGTGGCCTTGGGCCTGTGGACGATCTCCAGGATCGATCCGGGGCCGTGCTCCGCCAGCGCGGCCTCCAGCTTCGGTCCCGCATAGCCGCCGTCCGCCCACAGCTGTCAAGTCCGGACGCTTCGACCGGGCATCGGCAGCTGGTCCCGAGCATGAATCGCAACGGCGGCTGGAAGCCACCAGAATGCGCCTACGTGAACCGGCCGGTGGCGCAGATCGCGCTCGCCGCGTGATTCGCAGGCGGAACGTTATCGAATCAAAAAGTGAATCATACGAGAATCGCACCCGAGCGCTTTGTCTTCCTGGACGAAACCCGCGTGAAGACAAACATGGCGCCGCCCGGGGCTGGGGTCCGAAAGGCGAGCGCCTGCCCGGACCGGCCCCGTTCGGCCACTGGAACACGTCGACCCTGACTGCCGCCTTGCGAGACGACCGGACCGATGCTCCCTGGGTGTTCGACGGCCCGGTCAACGGCGAGGTCTTCCTGACCCGTGTGACACGGGACGTGATGCGGCACACGTTGCTTTCAGCGGTTCGTGGTCAGCCATGCCACTTGGCCGGACCCGCAAGCGTTCGGCATGCGATTTCGCGTACGAGGGTCCTGCCCGGACGCGTGGCCGGAACATTGCCGGCTTCGTTCCGAACCTGTCGCCTGCCCTGACGTCGAGAGGTGCCGCCTCGTCTCGTGCGTCACGGCGGCGAGGGAGGCGGCGCACCCGACCGAAAATTCGCAGGAGTCCCCTTGATTTCAGGATCTCCTTCAGGAAGGCTGTGCGTGGACCATGCAACCAACAGCCCTGTGGGAGGGGGAACAAGATGGCGAAATTATCTGGACTGCAACTTGCCGCGGCCACATTTGCGCTCTCTGCAAGCCATGCTTCGGCCGATTGTGCAACCGTTCGAATGGCAGAGCCCGGCTGGACTGACCTGGCGCTCACGACCGGCATTGCAAGCGTGGTGCTCGAAGGTCTTGGATACGAAGCTGAGAGCGACGTTCTCGGAATCCCCGTGATTTACGAATCAATGGTCGGCAAGGATCTTGACGTGTTTCTCGGATATTGGGATCCGGCAATGGAGACCTATTATCAGGCATACCGCGACAGCAACGAGATCGAAACCGTTCACCAGAACCTTGCAGGGGCGAAATTCACGTTTGCCGTGCCTAAGTACGTTCATGATGCAGGCGTGACCGACTTTGCGCACCTGGCTGAGCATGCGGACAAGTTCGACAGCAGGATGTACGGGATCGAGCCGGGTTCAAACGAGATCATGCTGGACATAGTTTCGCGGAACGCTTTCGGCCTGGGGGACTGGAAGGTTGTCGAGAGCTCGGAACAGGGAATGCTGGCGCAGGTCAAGAAGAACGCGCGCAAGGAGGACTGGATCGTCTTTCTGGCCTGGGCGCCTCATCCGATGAACACCGAGTTCGAGATCGAGTACCTGACAGGCGGCGACGACTTCTACGGTCCCGATTTCGGCGGTGCAACCGTGCATACGCAGGTTCGCAAGGGCTATCTGGAGGAATGCCCGAACGTTGGCAGGCTGATCACGCAACTGAGCTTCGACATCCCGATGGAAAGCGAGGGGATGGGGTACATTCTCGGTGACGGCGATGATCCGAAGGATGCCGCCGCCAAGCTGTTGAAGGCCCGCCCTGACCATCTTGGCGCGTGGCTGGACGGCGTAACGGATGCGGAGGGCGGCAACGGACTGGCCGCAGTCCGCGCGCATCTGGGGCTGTGACAGGATAGTCGTGTCCGGCACGATCGCCGATTGCGAAGCCTGCCCCATTCACGCGGAAGATCATGGCGAGCCTGGCTCGCCATGCGTCGTGCTGCTACAGGGTCTCGGGATGTGCGTCAACGATTGGCCGTCGGAATTTCTGCGTGAACTGGCGCAGGAATTCCGCGTCATCCGTATTGACAGCCGCGATGCCGGACGGTCGGGGCGCTGCGGGCCTGACATCGATCCAGCGGCTGTCTCCCTGCTTCAGCGCTGTCCCGGGATTTCCGGGGCTGAATTGCCGTATTCGCTTCGTGACATGCGAGATGACGTGCTCCGGGTCCTTGACAGGCTTGAGGTCCAGCGGTTTGCGCTCGTCGGATTCTCGATGGGCGGAATGATCGCCCAGCTTGTCGCGGCACGGGCCGAGGCGCGCGTGACCGCTTTCGCCCAGATCTGCAGTTCCGCAGGGGAGGCCCGGGCACCTGTTCCGGACGAGGCCTGGCAAAGGTTCCTGCGCGTGTCCCGCCCGTTTGCCAGCGACGAGGAAGCTGTCACCTGGCTGACACGCTATCTGCGCTGGTGCGCAGCGCCCACGCCGCTTTCGGCAGACGATGCGAGAGAGGCCGCAACGGCGATGGTCGGGCAAGGCCATGTGCCGGGCGGTCATGCGCGCCAGCTGCTCGCCCTTGCCGGCTCAGGCGATCGACGCGACGCCGTTCGAGCAATTCGGGCGCCGGCACTCGTGATCGGGGCTGGCCGCGACCGCTGCATTTTCCCGGAAAGCTCGGCTCGTGCCCGGCAGTTGATTCCGAATTCAGAACTCGTCATGTTCCGCGAAATGGGTCACGCTCTCGAGCCCGGCGCGATGGCCTGCCTGAACGGATGGCTCAGAAGCAAGCTGGTTGCAGGATCCGCAAGGCCTGCGGCACTCACTGGGGGGAGGGCCTGAAAATGGAGTGGCTGGAAGCAAGGAAGATTCCCATCGGGATCTGGGCGAGGGATTTCGTTGAATGGCTGACTGACAACCTTTTCTGGTTCTTTGACGGGTTGTCCGCGGTGCTCGAGGCAATCATCCTCGGCTTGCTCTGGCTTCTGCAGACTCCCAGCGCTTTCATCGTGATCGCGGCCATAACCCTGCTGTCCTGGTACGTCCGCAGGTCGGCTGGCTTCACGGCCTTTGCCGCTTTGGGCCTGCTGCTGATCGTGAACCAGGGCTACTGGGTCGAGACCACCGAAACGCTTGCGCTCGTCCTGGCAGCAGCCGTCGTATGCATGGGTCTGGGCGTTCCCTTGGGGATCGCCGCGGCACGGCGCCCCTGGCTGCACAGGATGATGGAACCCGTTCTGGACCTGATGCAGACGATTCCGACCTTCGTGTATCTCATTCCTGCCCTGATCCTCTTCGGACTGGGCATGGTGCCGGGCCTGATCGCAACCGTCATATTCGCGATTCCGGCACCGATCCGCTTGACCCATCTCGGCATCACCTCCACGCCCACTGCCCTGGTCGAGGCCGGCAAGGCATTCGGTTCAACGCCGTTCCAGCTGATGTGGAAGATCGAGCTACCCTATGCGATGCCCCAGATCATGGCAGGCCTGACGCAGACGATCATGCTGTCGCTCTCCATGGTCGTCATCGCGGCGCTCGTCGGGGCAGACGGTCTCGGGGTCCCGACACTCCGGGCCCTGAATGCCGTCAACATCGCCAAGGGCTTTGAAGTCGGTGTCGCGATCGTGCTTGTCGCGATCATCTTCGACAGGATGTTCAGGAAACGGAGCGCTTGAGCGATGACAGACACGATGGTCAGGTTCGACAGGGTCAGCATCGTCTTCGGCGGCGATCCGGAAAGTGCGCTTCCTCTCATGGACCGGGGGCTGACGCGTACGGAAGTGCAGGAGCGGACAGGGCAGGTCCTCGGCGTTCACGATTGCTCGATAGATGTCAGGGATCGTGAAATCCTGGTGCTGATGGGCTTGTCGGGATCCGGGAAGTCGACCCTCATGCGCGCGGTCAACGGGCTGAACCCGGTCGTGCGCGGGAACGTGCAGGTACATTCCGGCGTCGATCTGGTTGATGTGGTCGAAGCCAGCGAGCGCGACTTGCGCGGCATCCGGCGGGACCGCGTCGCGATGGTGTTTCAGCAGTTCGGCCTGCTGCCTTGGCGTACGGTCATCGACAACGTCGCGTACGGGCTCGAGGTGTCCGGGGTCGGCAAGGAGGAGCGCTACCGCCGGTCGCGCGCGCAGCTTGAGCTCGTAAGCCTGGAGGACTGGGCCGATCGCAGGGTGCAGGAGCTTTCCGGCGGGATGCAGCAGAGGGTGGGCCTGGCGCGCGCCTTTGCCACCGAAGCGCCGATCCTGCTGATGGACGAGCCGTTTTCGGCGCTGGACCCGCTCATCCGCAACAAGCTCCAGGACGAGCTGCTGGAATTCCAGCAAGAGCTTGGCCGGACAATCATCTTTGTCAGCCATGATCTCGACGAGGCTCTGAAGATCGGATCCCGCATCGCGATAATGGAAGGGGGGCGCATCGTTCAATGCGCCGAGCCGCAGGAGATCGTGCTGAACCCGGCGACCGACTACGTGGCCGAGTTCGTCGCGCACATGAATCCGCTGAACGTCCTTCGCGCGGTGGAAATCATGGACGAGCACGAAGGCCCTGCAGCCCCGGACGCCCGCACCATATCCGAGACGACGCCGCTCAAGGACATAATCTCGATGCTTGTCGAGGAGCCGAGCGACATTGTGGTGTCAGATTCGCAGGGGCCGATCGGGAAAATCAACACGCGAGCTGCACTGTCATGCCTGCTCCGAACCCAGCGGCGGGATCAATCCGCCGGTTGATGGCAATGACCGGACAAGGCGGTCATGCCTGCCTGCATGCCTTGCTTCGCCATGAAGCACGGGAGTTGCCGAGGCAATCTTCGCGATCGGCATGTGCACGCCGGGCTCCCGTCGACTCGGACTGCGATGAGCGAGGCGCACGGTTCGCTCGAGCATCCTTGCAATTTCGGCAACGGGGCGAACTCATGCCCGAGAAAACTCTCCTGGATGGACGAAACGCCTTCGGCGCTCGCGCCTGGCCGGAAGCCTGCGTCAGTGACTTCGGAACGAGCCGCGTCGGCCATCCCGGTTCAGGCCATCCCGCCATTCCGTATTGGGCCATGTACCCAAACGTTGGCCTTTTGGCATGATCTGTCATTCCTTGGCGAAAGCGATCCGCAAGGAGTTCGAGGCATGAGCGGCGACCGACACGACATGAGCGACACGGAATGGGAAATCCTCCGCTCGGTGCTTTCCCGCAAGCACCAGGGTCCGGAACGGGCAATGGCATTTCCCAGACGATTCGGCGTCATTTCCTTGAGGTGGCGCACCATTTCCGAGGCGGCTTTCGCCCCTGTCGGGTCCGGATCGGCTTGAGGCCACGCGGCCTGGTTCTGATTGCGGCTCGGCTTCCTGACGGGCCTTCTTGACTGGCGCGGGAACGAGCGCCCGGGCTGCAGCTGTGCCCGAACGGCGAGGGCCGAAGTCCGCCACGCGGCTTGCGGCGTCGGCGAGAGACGCAGCCTGCGCCAGGATCAATTCCTCGGCAAGCGATTCAGGTCCCATGCCTCGGCGCCATTTCCCTTCCCGGGATTCTCGATTTCAGTGACCGCCACGAAGCGGAACTGTCCTGGAGGGATTTCGATGTCGGATCTTTCACTGGCCGGAACGGGCCTTGTCGAAGCAGTCGATGGCGAGGCACCGGCGTCTTCATGACCGGAACGCCGGTCGGAACGCAGCGGAAACCGCGATCCCGGGATCGCATCGGCACCGCTCGTCCCTCCGGCACCGGACCGCATGACCCGACCCCAGACGGACACGCCCCGGCGCGCGAATCCCGTCCCGAATCCAAGGCCGGAAACATGTCGCCGACACGCGGAACCGGAAGATCCATCGTCCGTGCCTACATCCAGTGATCGACCTGAACGACCGCAATCTACTTTCTGCAAGAGGCGCTCAAGCGAAGGCGCGGCTTCGTTCAATCCAACCTAGTGTCGGCGAGTGAGCCGACACTAACCATGACATTATGTGTTGACAGGCAGAGATGCCGGTGAAACGGTTGCTCATTGTGCGCAGTGGAACAAGCTAGGTGCAATTTGCAGTCAAGGGAGGGTCAAATGAATGGCTGGCGACGGATCCGGATTGTATTCCTGTCAGTTTTTTTGGTGGGCGGCCTGCCACATTCAGGTTTGGCACATGGAGATTTGACTTTTGTCACTTGGACGGGAAGTTACATGCGCAGCCAGATACTGGGATTTGTGCGCCCGTTTGAGCAACTGACTGGAAAGAGCGTCACCGTCGAGCACTATGCTGGCGGAATCGATGAAATTCGTGATCAGGTTGAATCGGCCAACGTCATTTGGGATGTCGTCGACATGACCGAAGCGGATGTTCTGAGAGCATGTGAACAGGGGTTGCTGGAGACATTGGACAACATCGTTCTGCCTGACGGAAGCGACGGAACTCCATTTTCGGAGGATTTCGTTGACGGTGCGATCAGCAAATGCGGCATCGGCGGGATCAGGTGGTCGACGGCATTTTCCTACGACAGCAGAGTATTCGGTGAAGAAGGCCCATCGACAATCAGAGACTTCTTCGACGTCGAGAAATTTCCCGGACCCCGTGCGGCAAGACGGGACCCGTCCGTGCTGATGGAATGGGCGCTGATGGCCGATGGTGTGTCGCCACAGAATGTCTATGCAACGCTTGAAACCGATGAGGGTCTGGAGCGGGCCTTTGAAATGCTGGACAAAATCCGGCCCGGGATTCTCTGGTGGTCTTACGAACGTGAGCCCATCCGTTATATCGAAGAGGGATTGGCAACTGTCAGTGCGGTCTGGACCGTTACGGGTACCGAACACGCGCGTCTGCCGGAGAGCAACATGCGTGTTGTGACAAATGGAGCGATCACAGAAATGGATCTTTATGCCATTCCCAAGGGGACGCGGCGACTGGAGGAAGCATTGGAATTCATTCGCTATGCCAGCAGCAGCGAGGCGCTGTCACAGCAGGCGCGGTATCAGCCCCTCGAGCCAACAAGACGGTCAGCTTACAGTCTTATCCCGGAAGATGTCAGATCCGCTTTTGCAACCGGTCCGGATTCCGAATCCGAATCCGTCCTGGCTTCGGATGCCGGTTGGTGGGCGGCGAACTATGACAGGATTTCGGAGCGTTTCGAGGAATGGGCAATGCAATCCGTGCGCCAAGGTGCCATGGGTGGCGTACGTTAGAAGGGGAGCATGGATATGTCGAACTATCAACGCAACTCTCACGTGGCAAGTTCCGGAATTCTATCCGGTGCCAACTCCCTGATGGCCATTGCTTCGATGGTCATCATCATTTTGTTTGTGGGCTATACAATATCGGATGTGGAGCGCGCGAGCGGCGTCTTCTCCGGATTGAACGGTCTGATCAACTCCTCGCTGGACTGGTTCTATGTCGGTGTGGTCTCGCTCATTCTCGTATTTGTGATTTGGCTGCCATTCAGTCGGTTTGGTGAGCTGAAACTCGGCAAGGACGACGACACACCGGATTTCTCGACGTTTTCGTGGGTCAGCATGCTATTCAGTGCGGGCATGGGTTCCGGTCTTCTCTATTGGGGGGTTGCGGAACCATTGTACCACGTTCAGGGCAATCCCTTCATTGAAGCCGCGGGAGTGGAGCCGAACACTCCAGAGGCGGCAGTCATCGCTGTCCGGATCACATTGTTTCATTGGGGCCTTCATGGCTGGGCGCTCTATGTTCTCGTCGGAATGTGTCTGGCCTATTTCGCCTATCGGAATGACTTGCCGCTGACACTGCGCACAGCGCTCTATCCGCTGTTGAAAGACAAGATTTTCAGCTTTTGGGGGCATGCGGTCGACCTAGTGGGTGTGTTTGGAACGGTCTTTGGTTTGGCTACCTCGCTCGGTATGGGAGTTTTGGCCATCAATGCCGGTCTGGAGAACCTGTTTGGATTATCGAATTCGATTGGAAATCAATTGATACTGATTGGAGCGATCACGATTCTTGGAACGGCATCAGCCGTTTCCGGCGTCGAAAAAGGGGTCAGGATCCTCAGTGAGATCAATGTCATCGCCAGCATTGTCCTGCTGCTGATTTTCCTAGTCTTCGGACCAACCGCATTCATCTTGGGAATCATGGTCACCGTCGTAGGGGACTATGCGGTCTCTTTCCTTCCGATGGGCTTTTGGATAGATGGCAATCCGGAAAGCGAGTGGCAAGGCTGGTGGACAGTTTTCTACTGGGGCTGGTGGGTCGCCTGGTGTCCTTTCGTTGGTCTTTTCATCGCGCGCATCTCACGTGGTCGCACAATTCGCGAATTTGTGGCATTCGTATTGCTGGTTCCCACCATTGTTCTGGTGCTGTGGCTTGCGGTTTTCGGCGGCGGTTCCATCGGAATGGAATTGTTTGACGAAATCGGATTGCTGGATGCCGTAAATTCTGACTATTCGACAGGGATTTATAAGGCGCTGGAAGGTCTGAGGCTGGGTGGTTTCACGATCGTGCTGACCAGTCTGACGACAATTCTGCTCATTTCCTGGTTCGTCACATCGTCGGATTCAGGGA
The DNA here is from genome assembly GCA_022824315.1 of Silicimonas sp. Taxonomy (GTDB): domain Bacteria; phylum Pseudomonadota; class Alphaproteobacteria; order Rhodobacterales; family Rhodobacteraceae; genus JAJEFO01. Next base: position 3,957 of record JAJEAC010000158.1, on the reverse strand, counting down.
CTTTGGTGATCTGCACAATGTTGTCCATGGGAGATGAACACCCGCCGATAAAATTCCGTTTGTTCTGGGGTTTGCTCTCGGGTGTCGTTGCGGCTGTGCTGCTACTTGCCGGTGGTCTTCAAGCACTGCAGACGGCCTCGATCGTTGCTGGACTTCCACTGGCAGTCGTGTGTCTGTGCATGGCTTACGGGATATTGAAGGCGTTGCGCGAAGACTTTCCGGTTCCGGAGTTTTCTGACCGCAAAGAACGGATTTACCTGAACAGATAGGCTCACGTTGCGCGGCGCATGCGGATCTCAGGTCCGCATGCGCCGCCATCAGTTCATCCTTCACTGCCGTGGTCCGTCCCTTGCCAAGACCCGGGGAATGCCATTCCGAGAGCATGTCCAGCTTTTCGGCTGGATCCGTGCGAAGGTACATCTCCGTGGTCTGGAGCGACTGGTGTCCCAGCCACAGCGAGACCTCGCGGATTTCGCCGGTCGCATTGAGGATGTTCAGGGCGCAGGCGTGCCTCCTATCTCGTGCACGAGATTGGAGGCACGGCGCGGCAACTCACTGGCATGAGCGCGGCGGCAGCATCGATGTCATCCAGGACGCCTTCGGCCATCGGAACGCCGACGCGACGCGCGACTACGCCCGCGCCACGGGCAAGATGTTCGAGGCCCTCGATCACCCGGTCTCCGGCTTCCGCCTCCTGAACGCCTCCTGATCCGTGGCGCAGGACCATGCCGGCGTGGCGGTGATATTCCGCCGCGCCGGCCCGGCCCAGGCCGGGTCAAGGTCATGGCCGCCATCGAGACCCGTCGAACCGCCGTCCTCGGCGGCCATCTCTATCAGTGCGACGGATGCGGGCGCGAGCATCCCCGGTACACCTCCTGCCGGAACCGGCACTGCCCAGCTTGCCAAGGTGCCGCCGCCCGCCGGTGGGTGGATGAAGGCCAGGGCCCGGGACATCCTGCCGGTCCTCACCTTCCACGTCGTATTCACCATGTCGGGCGAGATCGCCGCCATCGCCCGCCGCAACCGGAAGACCGTGCTCGACATCCTGCTCAGGACCGCGACCGAGACGCTGCGGACCATCGCCGCCGATCCCCGCCGCAGCGGCATCCGCATCGGCGGCACCGCCATGCTGGACACCTGGAACCAGAGGCTCCTCTGGCATTCCCGCCTCCACTGCGTGGTGCCCAGCCCAGCGGCGGCTTCGACGTCGAGACACCGTGGATCTGGAAGACCGGCAGCGGCCGGTTCCTCGCCCCCGTCAAGGTCCTTGCCAGCCTGTTCCGACGCCGTTTCCTGGAGGAGCTCGCCAGCGTGCCTATGACCAGGGCGAGAACGCATTCCGGAGCGACGGCGGCAGCCCACACCCGTGTCCTGGAAGAGGCCCGGGACCGGGGCGGCACCTGCATTGCCCGGTCATTCGCTCGGCAGCAGCCATGTGGTCACGCTCGAACCGGCCCTTGCAATGTTCGGGTTCAGCGCCATCGGGACGTATTCGCCGCGCCGCCAGAGCTCGCCGAGATCGTCGTAGCGGGGGCTCAGCGGGTGGCCTGACTGCCCGGTGGAAATCACGAAGACGGAACCGTCCGGGTCGGCAAGATCGTACACGCCCCGGTATCCGGGGCCGTGGGTGCCGGCAAGGGGCTCGGGTCCGGCCCCGGCGGTCCGGCTGCGCATGAGCGTGTGGTCTCCGCCGGAAGCCGGATGGCGGATGTTCACGAGCGCGGCCAGCCAGCCGCTCTCCCCGAGCACGGCGTGCCTGTGGACGGCCTGGTGCGCGTCGCCCCAGCGGAGCGATTCCAGCGGCGCGCCGTATGTCCCGACGATCAGGTGCAGCGCATCGTCAAGCGAGAGCCTCGCGATCTCCGCGCACGTTTCCGGGCGTTCGGTCCGGATCACGTCGCACCACGCGCCGGCCCCGCCGACGTTCCGGAATACGCGTTCGAGGAACACCGGCCTGACATGCGGAAGCCTGTCCGCAAGCGGGCCGAGCTCGTCCCTGACCAGCCTGTCCTGCAGCCGCTGCATCCAGGCTGCGTAGATCAGCGGTTCCGGGGCGTTCTCGTCCATCCCGCCGTTCCATGCGGCCAGGAGGTCGAGCGCGACACGGCGGAGGCGCGCGTCGGCGCCCTCCTTCGCGGTCTCCCGCGTGACCCGGAGGTCGCGCGCGACCAGCGGCACCAACTTGCGTGCGGGGAGGGAGACGGCGTCGAGCTGCGCCTCGACGAAGCTCTCGCGAGTGTGGAGCTTCCGGTATCCGATCAGGTGCCGCAGCCTCCGGATCCTTTGCGTGTCGCCCCATCGATGGCTGACATGCAGGGGGTAGGCCCGGCCGGTCATCCTGTTGCCGGTGTTCCCGACGATGCCGTCGGACGGGTTCCGGAACACCGGATTCGTCACGTAGGGGAGGATGCCCAGCCACCTGTTGTCCGGATGCCAGCCCGGCGCCGGGACGCGGCCCCGGGCCTGGTTCCTGGCCGAGCGGCGGGGCAGCGCGCCGATGACCTTGTGCGCGACCTCCTCGTGGTCGGCGACAACGAGGTTCTGCGCCGGCGCGACGAAACCCTCGCCCGCCGCGATCGCCTCGTCCACGCTTCGGGCGCGCATGATCCCGATCATGGCTTGCACCGAAGTGTCGGCGGGATCCAGGGCCGTCCACGAAAGAGCCGCGACATGGCCCGGCGGGACGATGGACGCGATGTCGTGGCTGGAGTCGGGCAGGACCGGGCCGTTCCCGCTCCATCGCAGCGTGACGGTCACCGGATCCGCACCCTTGACGGCAATGACCGACCGGCGCGACTCGAGCCGCTTCCATCCGTCGGGCGTCAGGACCTCTTCCGGGTCGTCCGGATTCAACCTCTCCAGGAAGAGGTCCTGGTCGTCCGCATGGGCATGGGCGAGGCCCCAGGCGAGACGGTCTGACCGGCCCGTCAGAACGGCCGGAATGCCTGGGACCGTCCCGCCGATCACGCCACCCGTGGCCAGTTCCAGCCGCGCAAGATGCCAGACCGATGGGGCCGCGAACTCGATATGCAGGTCGTTGGCCAGGAGAGCGCCGCCTGCCGCCGTCCGTTCCGGCGCGGCCGCCCACGCGTTCGACGCGCCTTCGGTCCCGGGCCACATGACGGGCGACGGCCGGGTTCCGGGCGCCGGGGCCGGCACCTGCCGGGCAGCGGGCGTGCCGAAATGCGTCGCGAAACCGGAAGCGCCGGTCGGGCCGTCGTCGGCCGTGTCGGAAAGAAGGTCGTGCAGGCGCGCCTCCGGCAGCAGGCCGGCAAGCTGCAAGCGCAGCACCTCGTCGCGAAGGTGTCCGGAAAGCCGCCACGCCATGAGCTTTCCGATGGCGATCGAATCGGCAGGCTGCCAGGGCGGGACGTCGGAACCGAACAGCAAGAACTCCGGTGCGCTACGGCCCCGTGCACCCCTGCCGGCCACGGCCAGCCAGGCGTTGACGCCGCCGGCATACGCTTCGAGCGCGCGGCGCGTGTAGGCGTCCTGCGCCGCGACCGAGGCGACCGCCAGCGGATGGATGTCAAGCCTGCGCATCAGCTCGTCGACCGCCAGCGTGCGGGATCCGAGGATCTCCGAGAGCCGGCCCTGCGCCGTGCGCCGCAGCATGGTCATCTGCCACAGCCTGTCCTGGGCATGTGCAAGGCCGAGGCCGAAGAACGCGTCTTCGTCGGTTTCGGCGAAGACGTGCGGAACGTCCGCGCCGTCGCGGACGATTTCGACGGGAGCGGTGATGCCCGCAACCGCAAATGCCTCCGAGCGGTCCGGAATCGAGCGCAGGAGGAACAGGTAGACGCACGCCGAAATCGCCAGCGCGAACGCCAGCAGGGAGAAAGCGAGTCGTGCGAGCAAGCGAAGGAAAGTGGCCATGAATGCCTTGTCCCGCCGTTGCGTCCGAAAATGCGGCACGCAAGGATTGCGCCGGAGCGAGCGGGAAGCAATGGCAAATTG
>JAJEAC010000051.1 GCA_022824315.1 Silicimonas sp. | reverse complement strand
CGGACCGTGTCACGCGGCCAGGATGCCCGCCAGTTGGACATGTCGTCGAACTTCCGGGAGGAATCGTCAAGCTTCTGGAAGAGGACGATCCTTCCGGCCGGTTCGGCGTCCGCCGCCTCGTTGCGCATATCGCTTCCTTCTGCAACTCCCATCATGGCAAGCGCCGTAGTCAAGGCCACGAGAAAGATCAGGGCCTACCCGAAGGACGCTGAGCTATTGCACGAGCTGGTCCGCCAGCAGCGCCGCGCCTACAACCTCGCCGTCGCCTGCTTCCGGGAAGTCGATGACGGCCTCGTGGACCCGAGGGACCCCGATCTCAAGCAGACCGCGCTCCGCGCCACGATCCGCGACTTCGTGCGCTCCGAGGTCCAGGAGCGCGGCGGAACCTTTCGCTCCGCCGACTGCGACGAGGCGGTCAACGCGGCGTTCAGGTCCCGCGACGCGGTCATCGGGAAACGCAAGGCGGGTGAGAGGTGCCGCCTGTCCTTCCGCAGTTTCAAGGACATTCGGCAGCGCCTGGTCGTCCAGAAGCTGTCGGGCGCGTTCGTCGCGCGGAACTTCGACCTGGCCGAACCCATGCCCGAGGAGGCGTGGAGGAAGCTGACGGCCATCGTGCTTGAGCGGGGGCAGTGGTTCATCTGCGCTCAGAAGCGGATCGCCACGACGGGGCAGGACGAAATCCAAGTCCGCTCCGTCGTGGCCCTCGACCCCGGCGTGCGGACATTCGTGACCGCATACGCGGTGAACCACGCCGCAAGCTACGGAGACGGCTTTTACGCCGACAAGGTGTTCCCGCTCCTGCTCAGGCTCGACGACCTTGCCGGCCAGCGCGCGAAGGCGAGGCACGAGGAGTGGAAGCGCCACTTCCAGAAGCGCATCGACAGGCTCGCCATCCGCGTCCGCAACCTGGTCGACGATCTGCACAGGCGGGTCGCCTACGACCTCGTGCAGGCCTTCGACGTGATCCTCCTGCCGTCATTCGAGACGAAGGACATGAGCGCGAAGGAGGATTGCCGGATCAGGACGAAGACCGTGCGCTCCATTCTGGGCCTCGCCCATTGCCGATTCAGGCGGAAGCTTGAGTGGATGTGCCGGAATCACGGCAAGCGGCTCGTCATCGCCAACGAGGCCTGCACCAGCAGGACGCGCTCATGGGACGTCATTGTCGACCGGAAGCTCGGCGGCGCGAAGACGGTCTCGGACGGCAGGATCGTCGTCGACCGGGACATGAACGGCGCGCGGGGCATCATGCTTCGCGCGCTCTACGGCAACTTGGGTCGTTTCCAGGCGGCGGGCGCGGAAGTTGCGCTCGTTGCGGCACTTGAAAAGACAGAATTGCCAATAAATTAACTGATTGTAATCATTACAATATTGTTCGCCCCTCGGTGCCTCCTTGCGTTTTGTCAACACTATAGCAACACGGCGCCTCGAAGGCGAAGGCAACCGTTCCGTCTGGCCGTTGGAATTTGCAACCGGAATTGCGATGTCGGTTGGAAAAACTGATGAAATTCCTGCCGTTGCGGTGGTTCACGTTGCGCGCCCTTCCGAATTGCCCAGAAATCAGTCCTCTCGGCAATTTCGGTTGCGGCAGTGGCCGACGCGCTTCCAGGGCTCGACGCAACACTTGCCGACAATGGTACGATCATTCCGTTTGGTCGCAGAGATCCGAAGCGGCGCGTTATGCCTCGGAATCGCTTCCGAAGCCGTGATGAAGGTTTCTCGATCCTTCAAGGATGTGAATTGTCGTGTTACCTTGACACCATGAAATCTTCATATCCCGAGTCATCATCATGGCAGCACCTCTCCCGTACCGATTCAGTTGGTGTCTGCAGCTTTGCCGATGCGCCACAGTCGCAGCCACGCGTGTTCGAGAAGGCATTTCGGCAGTTCCAGATGCAGTCTTGCGAAAAAGGCCGTCCCGCCGTCATCACGGGGCATGGGCTCGCGTTGCCCTGTCAGGACTGGGCCGTCGACCGACTGGCGGAACGTTTCGGCGAGTCCGTGGCATGCGTGTGTTTCACGACGGATCGGCAGACCATGGCTGGTTGCGCAGTGGCCGGGTTCCTCCGAGAACCTCCAAGAATTAGGAGATCGGATTGTATTTTTGGCTTTGCTTCATAGCTTTGTTGTCTCTTTCTCAAGGGCTTCGCTTCGCGCCGTTGGGCATTCCTCCAGCCCTAGTGATGGTGTTGGTGTACGGGGCGATGACTTTGGTGGCTTTTGCGCTACTGCGCAGCCGCCTGGAATATGTATTCACCCCGCCGCCACTTGCTGAACATCACGAGACGCTGGACTGGAGTTGGCGAAAGACGTTCATTCTGACGGTCGCAGCGGGCATCGCTCTTTGGTCATTCCCGTTGCTCTTTGGCGCCATCTTCGGACAGTTGAGCTTGCGAAGCATGACGTTTGATGGATTGCTTCACGCACTGACAATTCAGATTCTCCTGGTGGGATTCTCAGAAGAACTGTTTTTTCGCGAGGCAGGTCTTTCAGGCTGGTCCCAAAGGCCACTTGCCGGCCTGGCTTTGGTGACGCTGGCCTTTTTCATCTTTCACCTGCACCTCGGCCTGGTTCAGGCCAGCATCGCCGCGGGTGCAGGTTTGGTTTTTGGCTGTCTACGGGTGGCAGGAGTTTCCGTAATCGGCATCGCACTGCTGCACGGCTTAACGAATGTGCTTTTTTCCAGGGCGATCTCGCTCGGTCTGTCGGCGGACGCTATACTTGCCTATACCGCGTATTTCTTGTTCGCGTCAGTGATGCTCTCTGCGATTATTTTGCGTCGGCACGCTCGCATCCAACGCCATCTCTGAGCAAAGGACTTCACTACCAATCTTCCCCCTGGCAGATTTTTTGAAAGGTTGTTTGCGCCATGGGTCTCTTTCGAATTGGAAACTTCACCGCACTGTTTTCTGCATGAAGTTTTTCGTGATTGAGTCAAGTCTGGCAAAAAACACCGGTGTGCGCTTCAATACCGCCTGGCCGACAGTCCACTTGTCGTTTCTTCAGCGACACCGTTTGCCGACCCGATTCCCAAGACTTCCACGACCTTCTTGCGTCTTGTGCAATGTCCTGTTCGCCTGCCGGCCAAAGGCCCAGCATTCTCTGGTCTTTCCGGCCTCCCTGCACCAAGGTCCTCTTTGCCCCGTAATCGCGTCGCAATCGCTTGATTTCGAAGGTCTGTCCTTCGTTGTCTGGTCCTGGCGCCCGTGCCGCCGATCCGCCGCCGGCCGTCAGCGAGCGTTCTGCCGACCCGCCGAGAATCGGAACGGTGCGCAATGCCGAACTCAGATGCGGCAGGCATTTCCTCCCTTGCCCCCAGCCAGCGTCACAACTCCGATTTCAAGCCTCACCGCCGGACTGACCGCCTTCGCCTCGCGGACGCCGCCGTCGCGCCGTGCGCCGCGAAGAGGCCGGGCGTGGCCGGGATCGGGGCGGCGACCGGGATGTCCGGGGAGGGTCTTCCGGTCGCCGGTTTTTCCCAGGCGGCATGAAGGAGGCGGCACCATGAGCACGGCCATGGCAATCCCAGGCAACACGGCGGACACGTTCCTGATCCATTACTTCGGCGGCGGCCTCGACGGCGACGACCGGTTCGTGGTCGAGCGGTTCAAGGCGCTTTCGTCGGGCGACATACGCCCGGTTCCGGACGGCGCGGCGAACGCGAAGGGCGGGCGGAGATCCGGGCGCACCGTGGTCTCGCGCAAGGAGGCCGAGGCGATGCGTCCCGACCGCACCGAGATCATCATCTGCACCGGCCTGCGTACGCGCGGCGGCAAGCAATCCTGGGGGAGTCTCGCTGCAGGCCTCCTGTG
>JAJEAC010000002.1 GCA_022824315.1 Silicimonas sp. | reverse complement strand
TTTCGGGACGCCGGGCCGCAACGATCCGTGCGCCCCGCGGGTCAACCCCTTGAGGCGGCGAGTGGTGCGGGCCGCGCAGCAGCCCCGATTCGCAGGGAGCGCCAGCGACCATGCGAATCAGGCTGTCCAGCAACCCGGTCGTCGCCGCGGGTTGACGCGCGGAGGTGCCGCGATCGTTACGATGAGAGATCCCGGAGAAGGGCTTGCTGACTCCCGGACAGGAGCGGCGGTCGATTTGCGTCCCGAACGCCCAGGTCCCCCCGGGCGCATGCGCGGGCCGAAGGCCCGAGCGCGAGCCCGAGTCTCGGTGTCCGGGCGCTGTCGCAGGCTGGCGGGGATCCTGGCCCAGGCCGGCCCCCCGGCACGAGCCGTCGCCGAAGGCGTCGGCAAGGATGCCGGGGGCGGCCGCGTCACCGCCACGGAAGCGTGTCGACCATGCGCTGCGCGGTCTCGCGGACGAGGCTGCGGTCACGGACGCGGCGCGGGCCGCGCCAGTCGTCCGCGAGGCTACATTTTGCATCATAAAATATGTTGAGTTGTGACACGCCGGCCCTTGCAGCGCTGACCGCAGGGAGAACAAGACTCAACATAGTTTTTGATGTTCTCCTTTCGCCTTGTTTGCGAAAGGAGAACATCACGATGTCACGACACAATGCACCTTCCGCCGGTTCCGGAGCGGAGCCGGCCACGTTCGCGGGCGTCATCCCGCAGTTTTTGAACTACCTGCTCGGCAAGGGAGTCGATCGCTATGAGGTCACCATCTTTCGGAAGGCAGCGGAGCACTTTCTGGCGTGGTTGAAGCAATGCAACATCTCGCTGAGGTCGGTGGACGACGCCATCCTGCATCGCTTTCTCGAGCATGATCGCACATGTCCCTTTCCGCTGTTCAAGTGCAATCGGGCTCACAAACGGGAGAGACGAGGTCTTCGCACCTTTGTCCAGTTTCTCGAGGAGACCGGCCGGACCGCCACTCCAGGCGAGATCGCCGACAATCTCCGCATTCTGAATCTTTTCCTCGATCAGCGATGCGCGGAGGGCTATTCGGCGCAGTCGGTCAGGCGTTCTCGCAGTGGCGGTCGCCACCTTCTGTTCTGGCTCCATCACTGCCGCTTGCGCCTGGAGGATCTCGATGAGGCGACGCTGGAACGGTTCTGCGGACACGACTGCCTCTGTGGCCGGCCAGGCGTCTACGGAGATTGCCAGAGGCATGCCGGCGGCGTTGGCCGCCTGAAAGACGAGACCCGGGCGTTCGTCCGGTTCCTTGCGGCACGGGGGCTGTGCCCGAAGATGCGGCCGCAGGCAAGGCAATGGAACGACGGGCTGGATGACTACAGGGCCTGGCTGCGGCGAAACCGTGCCGCCAGCGACACGACGATCCAGCAACACATCGTCAGGTTGTCGAAGTTACTGCCGGAGGTTGGCACGCGGCGACATGACGCCAAAAGCATCAGGAGCGCTCTTCGGGATCGCCTCGGGGAGGTCGCGCCCAGCTACGCCAATATATTGGTGGGATCCGTGCGAATGTACATCCGGTACCTGGCGTCGAAGGGCGAGTGCGCGCCGGAACTGGCCGAAACGCTCCCGAGAGTGGCTCATTGGCGACTGTCGACATTGCCGAAGTACATCTCGCCGGACGAACTGGAACGAGTGCTCGAGTCGTTCGATTCAATGACAGGCAAGGGAAAGCGCAACCGTGCGATCATCCTGCTCCTTGGCAGGCTCGGCCTCCGGGGGCCGGACGTCTCGAACCTGGAACTGTCGGACATTGACTGGAACGACGCCTCCGTGAACGTCCGCAGCAAGTCGGGAATCGAAGCCGCCCTTCCTCTCCCGCAGGACGTCGGCGACGCGTTGCTGGACTACATTCTCAACGCGCGCCCCAAGGTGGACGAAGGGAAGGTGTTCCTTGTGACGAAGCCTCCCCATCGACCGTTCAAGGACGGAAACATGGTAGGCCTGATCGCGCGCGAGGCGCTGGACCGTGCCGGGGTCAGGCCGCCCGGAGGCGGAGGCGTTCGTGTCCTGCGGCACTCTGCGGCAGTCAGCATGCTGCGCTCGGGCGCGACCCTGGACGTTGTCGGCGCGGTGCTGCGCCATCGGTTCCGCGAGACCACGGCGATCTACGCCAAGGTGGACACGTCGATGCTCCTGGAGGTCGCGCAACCCTGGATCGGAGGAGATGAAGCATGTCGTTGATCCTCCACGTCGAACGCTACGTCGCGTTCAACAGAAGACTGGGCTTCAGCTTCAAGGACCATGAACGGCACCTGCTGCACTATGCCAGGTTCGCCATGGCCTTCGGCGACGAACGGACACGCAGCGACCGCATCATCGACTGGGCGTCCACCGCGTCTTCCCCGAACGTGGCTGCGGAAAGGCTGCGGATCGCTCGAAGGTTTGCGCTCTCTCTGCACGCAGAGGATGAACGCCATGAGGTGCCGCCCCAAGGTGCCGTGGGGCGGCGGAAGCTCAACAGGCCCTCGCCGTACATCCTGACGCGGGGCCAGGTTCGTCAGGTGATGGACGCCGCCCTACGCTCTCCCGGTCGGGATCCCGTCATGCATTATACCTGGCACTACCTGTTCGGGCTGCTGGCGGTGACCGGGATGCGAAGGTCGGAAGCGCTGGCGCTGCGGCTGTCCGACATCACCCCGGACGGCCTGGTCATCCGCCAGTCGAAGTTCCGCAAGAGCCGGCTTTTGCCGCTTAATGGGGACACGCGCCGCGCTCTGGACGAATATGTCGCGATCAGAAAGCGCCTTGGGATCTCGGGCGAACATCTGTTCGTTCTGGCGTCGGGCAAGCCGCCGGCCGGCGACACCGCCACTCGCGCGTTTGTGTGCATCCTTCGTCAGTTGGGACTGCGCGGAGGGCCCGGCGAGCCGGGACCGCGGCTGCATGACCTGCGCCACAGCTACTGTGCATGGGTTCTCGAGAGCTTCGACAACGAGAAGGACACAAGCCGGCAGATGCTGGCCCTCTCGACCTACGCGGGGCATGCCAAACTTGCCAACACTTACTGGTACTTGAAAGCGACTCCTCCGCTTCTGCGGCGGATCGCCGGACAGGCGGAACAGGCGCAGGCGGGGAGGACTCAGGAATGATCCACATTGCTCCTCATGCAACCGCGTTCGTCGTCGAGCACTTGCCGCGTGACCGGTGCCTCAGTCCGCACACCATATACAGCTACTCCGACAGCCTGCTCCTGTTCGTGGTCTTTGTCGCCCGGCGGCTGGGCGTCCAGCCGAGCTCTCTCACGCTCGAGCAGCTCTCCGCAGATCTCGTGCTCGACTTCCTGGACCATCTGGAGACGGAGCGCGGAAACTCGGTTCGCACGAGAAACGCCCGGCTGACGGCGCTCAAGTCGTTCCTGCGCTACATGGAATACAGGGAAACCGCATGCCACGAACTGTCCAGACAGGTGCATGCCATTCCCGAGAAGCGCAGCGAAAAGACGCTGCCTGACTGGCTTGACCGCGACGAGATCCAGGCGATCGTCGATGCGCCCGACATCGGCACGGCGTCCGGCGTGCGGGACAGGGCGATGCTGCATCTCGCCTACACCGCAGCGCTTCGGGTGTCCGAGCTGACCTCGTTCACGCTGGACAGCCTCTCGCACCCGCACCTGGACACGGTAAAGATAATGGGCAAGGGGCGGCGTGAACGGGTCCTGCCTCTCTGGAAGGAATCGCGGTCCGCTCTTCGGTGCTGGCTCGACATCCGTCCCGAGGTTCACGTCAGGCACCTCTTTCTCAATGCGCGCAGGCAACCGATAAGCCGGCACGGCTTCGCCCACCGGCTCAACGTGCATGTTGCCACGGCAACATCGGTCGCGCCGTCCATAGGCACAAAGCGCATCACGCCTCACGTCCTGAGGCGCTCCTGCGCCATGCATACGCTGGAAGCGACGCGATGGAACCTCTATTACGTCTCGCTTTGGCTGGGGCACGAAAGCATGGCGAGCACGGAGCTGTACCTGCGGGGCAACACGGCGGAGAAACTGAAGGCACTCAACGCCAACGTGCCGCCCACGATCAGGAAGGGGGCCTTCAACGGCGCTCAGGACAAGCTTGTCAGCGTCCTGAACGCCCCGAGAAAGTGAGTGCACTATGTTAAGCGCGCAGGTCCCAGCGATCAGTTCCGAAAGGGCCTGCGCGCTGCAACTCAACATATTTTATGACGCAAAATGTATCTTGCTATGTTGAGCTCAACATAGGAGGCTTATCGTGAAAATCCGCTTGCCGGGCCGCAGAATGTCGTCGTCCGCGTAGACGTCCCCGACGTAGTCCGGGCCTGCCAGGATCTTTGCCTCGTCGTCGCTCGTGCGCTCGAAGCGGATGATGGAATCGGGACAGCTCATGGCGTCCTCCTGCTGCAGATTTGGGAAAACGGGCCGCCGGACGGCGACGGCCCGCGCGGGTCCGGCGTCACGCGCCGGAGTCGAGGTCTGTGAAGATGTCGGGGCCGTCGAAGAGCGGCAGTCCGCCATCCTCCTCGAGTCCGATGCGCTCCTCGATGACGCGGTCGCGCAGCGGCCCGGCCATCGCGGCGAGCGTGTCGGCGTCCGTGCGGCCCGTGTCCTGGTCGATGACTGGTGCCATGGTTCTCTCTCCTCTCTCTGGCGGTTCGCCCGCCATGCCGCTCCCCTCGACCTCCGGTGGACAGGATGGCGGCGGGACGGGCGGCCTCTGAACAGTGAGCAAGAAAA
>JAJEAC010000078.1 GCA_022824315.1 Silicimonas sp. | reverse complement strand
TATGATGAACCGATCCGCTCCATGAGTCAAGCCCGAACGAAAAATCCCCGCGCGAGCGCGGAAACGTCCAAAAAACATGGACTTTGAAAAGGCGCGAAAATCAGGAAAATCTGATCGGGCCTAATTCAATGCCATTGGGCGGCCGGGTGGGGAATCGGCTTGTCGAGTCGTCCCGGCCCATCCGAGGATGTTCGGGGTTCATATGTCGCCGGTTTGCCGGGGCTGGACTCGAAACGGCATGTGGCTGATTGTTGCGTTCGGTCCAGCGTACGAGGTTCAATGGGGCGCAGTAACGCGAATCGAGGGCCTGAGGGTCTTGGAAGGAGCCGACATGTTCATTCGCCGCACAACTTACAGGATGGCACCTGAATTTGACACGGAGGAAGGGCAGGCGGACTTCGAACGGAAGATGCGCGCGGCCATTCGACCTGATGACATCGATGGCCTGATCAATACCTCCCATGTGCCCAACGAAGACGGCACGTGGTCGGTTGTTGCGATTTGGCGAAGTGAAGAACAGGCCAGGAATGCGACGCCTGGCATTCGGGCGGTCTGGAAAGATCTCTCGTCGAGACTTGCCGGACCGCCGCAAATCGAAGCAGGCGGAGTGCTCTTGGAGGAGTCCTACTGACAATTTCGCAGGTGCGAGATGTCATGACCTGCATGACTGAAAGCGCCGGTGGATCCGGGTTCCTCGTCGACCTGCGCGGAACATCTCAGGAGTGCAGCGGATGAAACTACGTTCCCGATGCGCCGGATGATCGTGAACTCGATGCCTGGAATCCCGAGTGCGGGTTACCGTCGTGTCAACAAGCTGCGTATCGTCGTTTCGATGTCGGCGTCGGCCACGAGCATGAACAGGTCTTTCACGACAAGATGTCAGCTGCCCAGAACACGGTGTCGTCAATCGAACCGCGCCATTCCCGCAATTGAGGATGTTCGTCGCCGGGAACGATTACCGTTCCCTTGGCCGGGTCGTGCGCGAAACACAGGACTTGGTCAATTTTGAAGCAGCGCAGCAGTGTCGGCGAGTGGGATGCGATGAAAACCTGAGCGTCTCGGACGGCCGAGAGCGCCTGGCAGGCGTATTCAATGGCCATCGGATGGATGCCATTTTCGGGGTCTTCCAGCAGATACGCCATAGGGACCGCCCGAAGGTGGGCGATCACGGTCAGGGCGAACAGCCGAAGCGTGCCTTCAGAGACACCCCAGGACGGCACTTCGATACCGGCGCGTCTGACCATCAAGTACATGTGCCCATCGTCGTCGCGGTGGACGATCCTGATATCCTCGAGTTCCGGCAGCGCCAGGCGCACGAACTCCAGCCACCGCCTCCACTCCTTGCCGTCAGATTTGAGCCTTTCCAGCACCCGGGGCAAGTTGCTGCCGTCATCTGCCAGTCGGCTGCCGTCATCGCCGTTTGGCCTGGATGCCTGCGTGAGTTTCTTGCTGTTCAACTGGACGCATTGCACACCTCGGCGGGTCAGCGTGTCCAACCATTTCAAGCTGGAGAAGTCCATTTTCGTTTCGTCAGGGAGATGCAGGTACTCGGGCAGCAAAGAAAATGCGCCAATCGCGCCACGGTCGTTGTCAGGGCCGTGCGAAAAATGAAGTTTGCGCGCGCCCGCGCTTTCGGTCCGGAACCAAAACTGGGTCTTGTCTCTTGCCCGGCCCCGTTCCAGTCCGAATATCTGCCGCTGTTTGCGACCGGAAGCTTGATCACTTTTGCATATCGAATTTGATCCCGCGCTTTCCTTGAATTCCTCCGGTGTGAGGTGCCCGAGGAATCCGCTCTCCAGGGCGACCCTAGCGCCATCGCCAGCATCTTCGACCCGCAACTCGTAGCGCAGTTCCTGATCGCCCACCGTGAACTCAACCGCCAGTTCGAAGCCGGGCGATCGGGCCGGGCGGTTCCACGCCAGATCCTGGAAGTTCCGCGTCCGCTTCACCACCGCACGTTCCAGTCCCAGGTTCATGTAGTCGGACAGAAAGGCAATTGCGTCCAGCAATGTACTTTTGCCGCTGCCGTTCGGACCAACGAGGACGTGGAAGTTTCCGTCGAACCTGAGGTCGACATGCCTGAGGCCGCGAAAGCTGCGGGCCTGAATCGCATTGAGCATTGCAGGAAGAGCCTCGCTAGCAACCATGGGTCCACGCCGTCAACAGGGTTTGACCCCTCGCCCGTGCCTGGAGCGGCGGTTCGCCTCGACATGCCTTCTGATCCCGAATCGCGCACTCCACGCAAGCAGCCATCTGAATTTTCCCTGTCGTGATGCTTTGCGACCGGCAAGGGTCGGTCAACGGTAAGCCTTCGTCGCGTCAAGCCCAAAGCGCATGCTGCATACCCTGACACAGGACAGTCGCTTTAGAAGCCGTTGCATTTTCGCGCAAGATGCTCGATCCGTCCGGCGAACCGCCAGTCGGAGCCCATGGGCCAGTCCTCGTCCAGAGCCGCCAAGACCGGCTGGCCCACAACCGGTCGAACCTGAACCAGAGGCGGAAAGACCTGGAAGAGACCGGTTCGCGCCGGCACGTCCGGGGATGACTGGCGGCTAAGCCCGTGATCGTGACAGCGGGGACGAAGGATACCGAGGTGGCGTGTGCTCGATACCGGCCTCGGTCGCGAAGTGTTTGTGTCATCGCGTGATTCACCGAAAGGCGGTCGTTTTCGGGCGACGGAGTGTTCAGGGATTCAAGACCAGTAGAGCCGCATTGGATTGGTCACGAGCAGCTTCTCCTGCTGGGCTTTGGTGCGTGCGATCCGGGGAATGTAGTCCACCAGTGCCCCGTCATCCGGCATATGAGATTTCATGTTGGGATGGGGCCAGTCGGTGCCCCACAACACCCGGTCTTCGAATTGATCCACGATTTCTCGATAATAGGGAATGACATCGTCGTAAGGGGGACCGGAAACCGTCAGCCGCTCGGGGCACGTGACCTTGGTCCAGATGTTTTCGTTCGTGGCCATCAGCCGGATGAAGCGCTCGAAGTCGGGGTGATCGACACCCTTTGTCACGTCCGGTCGGCCCATGTGATCAACAACCACGATGCCCGGCAGTTGCCTGAGAAACGGCTCAAGCTCTTCCAGGTCAGCAGCCTCGAAGTAGACCACGATCGACCAGCGAAATTCCTGGATCCTCTCTGCGATGCCGATGAACACCTCTTTGGGCGTGGCATCGACCAGGCGTTTGACGAAGTTGAAACGAACGCCGCGCACACCGGCCTCATGCATTTCCGCCAGCTCTTCGCGCACAATGTCAGCGCCAACGCTCGCGACGCCGCGCGCTAGTTCACCGGCAGCGCGACAGGCGTCGACCATCGCGCTGTTGTCCTTGCCGTGACATGTCGCCTGCACAATGACATTGCGGGCAAACCCGAGATGATCGCGCAGTGCAAAGAGCCTGTCCTTGCCCGCATTGCATGGCGTGTACTTGCGCTCCGGCGCATAGGGGAATTCGGGGGACGGGCCAAAGACGTGGCAATGCGCATCGACGGCCCCATCGGGAAGAACAAAGTCCGGTGTCTTCGGATCTGGATGAAAGACCAGCCAGTCGGCGTCCATTTTCTGCTCGGTCATGCGAAGATCTCACCATCCATCAATTTGCGTGCGGTGCGCAGGATCGCGGCTTCCTTCACGGCGCCTGCCCGATCCAGGGTCGCAACGACCGTCATCTCCCCTGTCGGGTGTTCGACGGACAGGTTGCGCTCCGATCCCGTGCCGCGGTCCGCCAAGTCGTAGGCGGGGGATCCCGGGGTCAGGCAGGCGGTCGCCACGCTGACGGCACCGAGCACGCCAATGGCCTTGTGGCATCGGTGCGGGATGAGGGTGCGCGTGCCGATAGCGCCACCGTTCACGGGCGGGCTGACCATGGTCATCTTTGGCACGGACTTGTCGGATACGTCGCCGAGGTTCATCATCGGCCCGCACGCAAGGCGGATCGCCTCAAGTTTCTTTCGCAGAGCAGCATTTGCCTCCAGCTCTTCCGGCGCTTCGTCTCCGGTGATGCCCATTGCGCTTGCACGCATCACCACGCACGGCATGCCATTGTCGATCATGGTCACGTCAACGCCTTCGACGACGTCCACGGCATTCCCGGTTGGCAGCAAGGCACCGCAAGAGGATCCTGCCGTGTCCTTGAACGTCAGCGGCACCGCGGCGGCTCCGCCGGGAACGCCGTCGATCCTGGCCTCACCCCCATACATTGCCTCGCCACCTTGCGTCGCTACCCGCGCAACCGCGATCTGGCCGGTGTTTTCCATGTAGATGGCGACGGGTGTCTCGCCGTCTTTGGCCGGCACCAAACCCCGCTCGATCGCGAAGGCTCCCACCCCAGCCAGGATGTTTCCGCAATTCTGGGCATCGGTGACAAGGGGTTGATCCACGAAGACCTGCAAGAACAGGTAGTCGACATCCACGCCTTCGCGCGCGGACTTCGCGACGACCGCGACCTTTGAGGTCAGGGGATCCGCACCTCCCATCCCGTCAATCTGGCGGACATCCGGCGAGCCCATGACGCGCAAAAGGAATGCATCGCGCGCTGCCATGTCGCTCGGCAAATCCTCGGCCAGGAAATACCCGCCCTTGGAAGTTCCTCCGCGCATCCACATGCAGCGGGTCCCTTCAGACATATTTCAGGCCCTTCTCGGCCAGCCGTTCGCGCATGTTGTAGATGTCGAGACCAAACTCGCCGGCCTCGAACCTGGCACGTTTCGCGCCCTCGTTGGCTTCGCGGGCTCGGGCGTTCTCCAGCACCTCTGCGGCTTCGTCGCGGCGGACAATGCAGACACCATCATCGTCGGCGACGACGACATCGCCGGGATTGACCAGCGCTTCGGCGCAAACCACCGGGACGTTGACCGAGCCGAGCGATTCCTTGACCGTGCCCTGGGCATGCACGGCCCTGGACCAGACCGGGAAGGCCATTTCGGTGAGGTCACGGACATCGCGTACACCCGCATCGATGACCAGCCCGCGGCAACCGCGCGCCTTGGCGGAGGTTGCCAGAAGATCGCCGAAATATCCCGCATTTGACGGCGTGATCGTGCCCAGGAGCATCACGTCGCCGGGTTGGAGCTGTTCGATCGCGACATGGATCATCCAGTTGTCGCAGGGCGGCGCAAGGATGGTTACGGCAGATCCGGCAATGCGGGCTCCGGGATAAATGGGTCTCATGTAGTCGGCCAGCAGACCCTTGCGGCCCTGCGCCTCGTGAACCGTGGCAACCCCGCAATCTGCAAGGCCGTCGACGATCTCCTGATCGGCGCGTGCGATGTTCTGGACGACGACGCCCGTTGTTCCTGCCTGATAGGTCATTCCAGTTCATCCACAGTGCGCGGGAAGACAGTCTCGAAGCCTTCGGCATACCTGGCCGCGCGTCCCCCCGCCTGGCCGCCGGAATTGCGGCGGAAGTGGTTGGCGCGGTTCTCGGCCACGTTCTTGTAGAAGTTCCACAGATGCTCCTGACCATGCATGCACTGGATCGCGGCCCATTTCTTGTCCCAGAAATCCGTGATGTCGAGAAAGGTCGTGGGTTTCCATTCCATCTGTTCGGTCTGGTGTGGCTCAAAGAGATAGAGCTGGGGTGCACCAAGTACCTTTCCGCCCGGATTGTGCCCCCAGGCTTGCGCGATCATTCGACATTCAAGCGCAAATTGCGTCGTGTTCATGTGGTCGGTGTTGTAGGGGTCCCATTTGGAGTGGGACATCATGAAGTTGGGTTGCACCTCGCGGATGACATCCACCATGCGACCTTGCGTTTCCCGCCCCAGGTCGAGCGGGTAGTCCCCCACGTCGAAGAACCGAATGTCATTCACGCCGAGGGCGGCAGCAGCGTTTTCCGCTTCTGTCTGGCGAGCGGCCTTGACCTTGTCCAGGGTCATGCCGTCCTGCTTCCAAAGCTTCGCGCTCTCCCCGCGCTCGCCGTAGGAGAGGCACACAACGGTGACTTCGTAGCCTTTGGCCTGATGCAGGGCGATGGCCCCGCCAGCGCGCCAGACAAAATCCGCCGAGTGAGCGCTGATCACCAGCGCGGTCTTGTTGTCGGACATGATACGTGCCCCTCTTGGTTGGTTCTGGTCGGCCCGGACGGACCGACGCAAATGTTCTTTAGGTGGAAGCGCTGAAATTGCCTATTTCGAATTGAGGCCCTAATATAAGAAAATTCTATGGGGGTGGCATGCAGGGCGGCTTTCCGAACATTCGGCACATGCGTGTCTTTCTCGAAACTGCGCGCACGGGTTCGGTGTCCGTCGCGGCGGAGCGATGCCATCTGTCGCAGCCCGCCGCGACGCAGGCCATCGCGCGGCTCGAGGCGGATTTCGGCACGCCTTTGCTTATTCGGAGAAGACGGCAAGCCGCGCTCACGACATGCGGGACGCTCTTAGCGAAGAGGGCTTCCGAAGCCCTGCGGCACCTGAAGGACGGGTCGCAGGCAGCATTGCGCGAAGCTGGCAACAAGGCGCAGGGTCGCTCCACGTTTGAGTTGTCTGTCACGGCGCCCCAATTGCGCAACCTGATTGCGATCGCGAATGCAGGAAGCTTTACGGTCGCCGCGCGCATGCTTGGGCTGTCGCAACCTGCCGTTCACAGAACGGCCAGAAGCCTTGAAGCGGTTGCGGGCGTGCCATTCTTCATTGGGCGACCTTCGGGCGTCCGGCTCACTCCGGCGGCGGAAGCCTTTGTTCTGGCGGCGAAGCTGGCACAGACGGAAATTCGGCAGGGCATTGAAGAAATGAGCCGTGAGCTGGGCCAGGAACAAGGGACTTTCGTCTTGGGCAGCCTTCCCCTTGCCCGGACAACCATCGTGCCAAAGGCCATCCATGCGATGGTGAGCAACGTCAAGAGTTTCCAGATCCGTGTTGTGGAAGGACGCTATGCCGAAGTGCTTCGCTCCTTGCGGGAAGGTGACATTGACTGCCTGATAGGCGCGCTCAGGCACCCCGCACCTGCTGACGACATCGAGCAGGAGCTGCTTTTCTATGATGCCCTGGCAATCGTCGCCCATCCGGATCATCCGCTCGCGGGGATGCGGAACCTGAGACTTGAGGACACCCTGGAATATCCTTGGATCGCGCCGCCGAAAGAAACGCCTGCGGGGCAGTACTTGTTCGACACGCTCCGCATTCAAGACGTGCCCGAGACGCCGGTCCGGGTGATTTCTTCGTCACTTGGAGTTCTGCGCGGTGTCCTCGCAGAAGGGCCTTACGTTTCCATCGTGTCGCGACACCAGATCAATGTCGACGAAAGTCTGGGCGCCATCACGGCGCTGGATGTTCCTCTGGCAGGCCATGTCCGCGACATTGGCCTGACCTACCGCCACGAATGGCGTCCCACGGAAACACAGGCGCGGTTCATTGAATACCTGCACCATTTCGGGAGGATTCAATCGCGGGTGGAAATTATGTCGCCATGCTGAGCGCTTGACATTCTGAGAACGCACTCACGTCTTATGAACATGAACTTGGAATTGCCGACCCCTCGCGGGGCGGCGGACCCTATGGCCACCGCAAGGTGGCCATAGTCGTGTTTAGGCGAAGAATGAGAATCTGTTTCGTAGATGAGGCGGGCGACCTCGGCGCAGTGGCCTTGCCACCGCGACAGAACGATCAGCCTGTCTTGGTTATTGGAGGGCTGTTTCTTGATGTTGCGAACCTCCATGGTTTCACACAAGA
>JAJEAC010000044.1 GCA_022824315.1 Silicimonas sp. | reverse complement strand
GCGCCGATGAAAGCACCATGGCCCAGTATAAGCGGCCATTGCGCCTCAAATGCCTCGCCCGGAGACACGAACATTCCGAGGACGATTGACGCGCCGATATAGGCGATGGGAATGGCCGGGATCATCGAAGTCGCCTTGACCTTTCGCACGGCCGTCAAAGCCGCGGCAAACGCAGCAGAGATGTAGACCGCCCAGATGTCCCCCTTCCACGAAGCGACCTGTGTCTCGCTGGATCCATAAGCGATGATGCCCAGCCCAAAGATCACGGCCGCCATGGTGATCACCATGCGCGCCCGGATGGGTTCGCCGAGAAAGATGCGGCTGAAGAGCGCCGCAAAAACGGGCATCGAGGCAAAGATGAAGACCACATTGGCCACGCTTGTCTGGGCTACGGCAAACACGAATGCCGGTGCCGTTGTTCCCATCAAGAGGGTATAAACCAGCCCCGGCCAGCCGGTCCGAAGGACGGCACGAAAGCCCCGCACGCCCTGAACTGCCAGCAGAACCACAAGGACGACGCCCCCGGCGATCGAACCTCTCCAGAAGGCTGTGACCATCGGCTCTGCCTCGATCAGCCTGACGAACAGCGAGTCCGGCACGACGAGCAAAACGCCCAGCGTCGTGACGATCAGACCCTTCAGGTGTTCGTTCATGGTGTCGAATGCTCGCCGCCGCTCTGAGCCGGGCCAGTTCACCGAATCAGTTCATTGAACCTGTAACAGAGGATGGCCGCAGTGCCAGTAGTGGCGGATTCATCCGGTCCGGCACGTCCGGAACTGCGCACTGCCGCTTGGGCGGACCGAAGCTGGGTCGTTCGCGGTCTGACCTCACGGACTGCGGGTCGGTCGCGCGACAAGACAGCGGCAAGGCTCAGGTGATTACGGCGGCGCGACCTGTCGTTGCAGCGGTTGCATGAACACGAAGTTGCCGCTGCCGTGAGCCGTGTGAACACATGGCCTGACCCTGGTTGACCTCTCATTCAAAACGAGCGCCTGAGGGACAGGTTTCATGACGATCTGCTTTGGGTTCGCGTGGCAGCCCCGCTTTGTCGATCACTCCGAAATGAAACGGTTTTGCATTTCGACCTCCTGCCGGCGCATGAGCTTCCAGGCGGTTTCCATATGATCGGTCATGATCGCGCAGGCCCGGTCTGCATCGCCGTCGCGCAGGGCCTTGACCAGCGCTTTCTGGTGGTCGTTGCCTTGTTTCCAGAGCTCGAGATTGGGTGGCGAATAGAGGCGCCGGTAGACGGTCAGGTCTGAGAGGAGCTTCACCATGAAATCAATGACAAATCCAAGCAGCGGATTCTCTGCCTGTTCTGCAAGAATCGCATGGAACCTTAGCGAGGCCACGTGCTGGGCGCGTTCCTCTTCAAGATCGTCGGCGGGGCTGGAGTACTGCGCAATGTTCTCTTCCAGCAATTGCAGCACACCTTCGGACAGCTTGCCCGCCAGCGAGGCGGCAAGTTCCGGTTCCAGCGTCAGTCGAAGTTGATAGATGTCGCCGATGGTCAGGTCCTTGAAGTAAAAGTAGTTCCCCAGAAGCGCCTTGGCCCTCTGGCGGCTGACCTCATGGACGAAGCTGCCGCCGCCGGGGCCGGTCCGCGTCTTGATCAGGCCTTGTGCTTCCAGAATGCGCATCGCCTCGCGGATCGTGCCCTTGGCCATGCCAAAGCGCGCGATCAACTCGGCCTCGCCGGGAAGGCGGTCACCGGCTTTCAAGCCCTCGTCGACCACCCAGTCCTTGATCGATTCGGCGACCTGAACCGGGCGGCTTACCTTGGGCTCAGTTTTCGAGCGGGTAGTGACAGGCGGCAAGCTGGTCTTCTCCCATCTGTTTCAGTTCCGGTTCCCTCGTTCGGCACAGGTCAGTCGCCCGTGGACATCGCCCGGCAAATGCACACCCTGGTGGCGGGTTCAGCGGATCGGGAAGTTCAGTTCCTTTCTGTTCGGGTGCTGTCAGCGAGCGGCCCACGACGGGCGCGCTTTCGGCCAAAAGGCTTGTATACGGATGGCGGGGGGCTGCGAAAATGCGATCGGCCCGGCCGATTTCGACCACCGACCCGAAATACAGAACGACGATTCGTTCGCTGACCGCTTCGACGACGGCGAGATCATGGGTGATGAAAAGGTAGGTCAGGCCGAACCTGGACTTGAGATCCGCCAAGAGGTTCAGGACCTGCGCTTGAACCGAGACATCCAGGGCCGAGACCGGTTCATCCAGAATGATGATTCGGGGGCTCGCGGCCAGCGCCCGGGCGATGCCGATCCTCTGCGCTTGCCCGCCCGAGAATTCATGGGGGTAGCGGTCAAGGAACTCTTCGCGAAGGTTCACGGATGCAAAGATCTCTGCGATGCGCTTGTCGCGGCCAGGCCTTGTCATGCCGTGAAGCCGCTTGAGGGGTGCTTCCATGACCTGCCGGATCGTCTTGCGCGGGTTCAGGCTGCTTTGAGGATCCTGAAAAACGTATTGAATCAGCTTGCCGAACTCTGCCGGGCCGGCGCTGCCAATCGCCTTGCCCTCGATTTC
Source organism: Silicimonas sp. (assembly GCA_022824315.1). Classification (GTDB taxonomy): domain Bacteria; phylum Pseudomonadota; class Alphaproteobacteria; order Rhodobacterales; family Rhodobacteraceae; genus JAJEFO01. The sequence continues at coordinate 11,341 of JAJEAC010000044.1, read as the reverse complement.
GATCATGCCCTCGGTCGGCTCCAGCAATCCGACCAGCATCCGCGCAAGCGTTGACTTCCCGCAGCCGGATTCGCCCACGACGCCCAGGGTTTCGCCGGTCTCCACCTGGAACGACATGGGCCGCACCGCGCGCACGCCGGGCGGGGCGGGGCCAAAAAACGGCCTCTTCAGCGGAAATGTCTTGGCCAGATGCTCAACTTTCAGCGCGGGCATCATAGCGCCCTCTCGGGGAACAGGCATCTGACGGCGCGGAGGGTCTGGCCTCGCAGAGGGATTTCGCCTTGTCGGCAGCTTTCCTCGGCCCTGTTGCAGCGTGGCGCAAAGGCGCAGCCGGGAGGCAGATCGTCCAACACTGGTGGCAAGCCCGGGATCGCGGCCAGTTCGCGACGGCCTCCTCCCAGTTCGGGCACGCAGGCGATCAGGCGCTTGGTATAGGGATGTGCAGGTGCGTCCAGCACGGCTCGCGTTGGCCCTTCTTCCACGATCCGGCCAGCATACATCACCGCCACCCGATCACATAGCTGTGCGACGACACCGAAGTCGTGGGTGATGAAGATGATCGCCAGCCCCCGTTCGCGGCGGAGGTCATCCAGGAGAGACAGAATCTGCGCCTGCACCGTCACGTCCAGAGCTGTGGTTGGCTCATCCGCGATGATCACGTCCGGTTCATTGGCCAGCGCCATGGCGATGCCAACGCGCTGGCGCATGCCGCCGGACATTTCGTGGGGGTAGTCTTCCGCGCGCCTCTCGGCGTTCGGAATGCGCACGTCATTCAGCAGCTGGATGGCGCGCGCGCGCGCTTCCGCGTTCGACATGTCATCATGCGACTGGATTGCCTCGGCCAATTGCTGCCCCACGCGATAAAGCGGGTGCAGGGTGGAAAGCGGATCCTGGAAGATATAGGCGACCCGGTCGCCACGCTTCTGGCGGAGCGTCTCGTAGGGCGCGCCGATCAGGTCTTCACCCTGAAAGCGCACCGCACCGCCGGTGATTACGCCGGGAGGAGACGCGACCAAGCCCATGACGGACAGCGCAGTGACCGATTTGCCCGAACCCGACTCGCCAATGACGCCGAGGCATTCGCCGGGTTTGACCGCGAGCGACACGCCGTCCACTGCGCGAAGATTTCGCCTGCCGACGTGGAACTCCGTCTGCAGGTCCTGAATGGCCAAGAGGTCGTCGGTGGCCAGCGGGACACCGCCTTGACGCTTGACCAGCGTCGTGGCGCGCGGGCGGGACAGCGCACCCGAGCGCAGGCGCGGGTCAAGCGCGTCCCGCACACCGTCGCCCAGAAGGTTGATCGACATGACGATCAGGAAAATCATCAATCCCGGCACGATGGAAGTATGGGGATGCGAGATCATCGCGGAACGTGCTTCGCCCAGCATGGAGCCTAGGTCGGCCTGGGGCGGCTGGCTGCCGAGGCCGAGGAACGAAAGGCCGGCGGTCTCCAGGATCATCCAGCCGACGGTGGTGGACATCGCGATGACGATGACTGGCAGGACGTTGGGCAGAAGCTCGGTCAGGATAATGCGAGTGTGGCCCATTCCCGCGAGCCGTGCAGCGTCGATGAACTCGCGACCGGCCAATCCCACCGTGATGCCGCGGATGTTTCGGGCAAAAAAGGGAACGTTGACGGCGGCGACGGCAATCAGCGCGTTCATCAGCCCTGGCCCAAGGGCGGCGACAATGGCCAGCGCGAGCAGGATGTACGGAAAGGCCATCAACATGTCGACTCCGCGCATGACAATGTTGTCGGTGCGCCCGCCGAAATACCCGGCGACTATCCCAATGGCCGAACCGATGGCGGCCGCAATCAGCGCGGCAGCGATGCCGACGGCAAGTGACAGGCGCGTGCCGTGCAAGAGGCGGCTCAGAAGGTCGCGGCCGAGATGGTCGGTGCCCAGAAGGTGGCCTTCGGCGAAGGGCCGCATGAATCGGTCGGCGGTAGCGGTCACGTCCGGATCGCGCAGGGGCAGGAGCGGAATGGTCAGGACCAGAACCAGGATCGCCATAATGACAACCGCGCCCAAGGCGGCCAGCCGGTTGCGGAACAGCAACGTGAAAAAGGCGCTCACGTCTTGATCCTCGGGTCCAGCAGGCTTTGGGCCACGTCCACCGCGATGTTGAACAACACATAGCATGCCGCGACGAAGACGACTCCGCCCTGAACCACAAGGAGGTCGCGCGCCAGGATGGCATCGACCAGCATTCGCCCCACACCGGGCCATTGAAAGACGATCTCGATATAGACTGCGCCAGACAGGACAAAGCCCGCCTGAATGCCCAGAACGGGGAGGATCGACACCATTGCGACCCGCAGGGCGTGACCCATGATCACGCGCCGCTCCGGCACGCCATTGGCGCGGGCGGTACGGACAAAATCCTGTCGCAGCACCTCAAGCATGGCCGAGCGGCTGAGCCGCGCGACCACGCCAGTCGCCACGGCGGCGAGCGCCAGAGCGGGCATGATCAGATGGCGGGTCAGGTCGGGAACGTCGCCGCCGCCATAGATCGCATACATGCCGCTGACGGGCAGCCACCGCAGGTGCACCGCGAAAAGAAGGATCATCATCATGCCCAGAAAGAAGGACGGAACCGAAATGCCGATCAGCACGACGAAAGTGATGGCCTTGTCGGCGAAGCCGTACTGGCGGGCGGCCGAGATGACCCCGGCAAGGATGCCGAAGATCGAGCAGAGCACGAAACTGGTGCCGGACAGGATCATCGTCGCGTTGAATCGTTCCAGCACCTCGTCTATTACGGGACGGTTAAGCGAGAAGGAACGCCCGAAATCTCCGGTCAGCATATTCCCCAGCCAGATGAAATACCGCTGCACCAGGGGTTTATCCAGGCCCAGGTCCCGGTTCAGTTTTTCGACATTCTCGGGCGTGGCGTAGGAGCCGAGGATCGCGGTCGCCGGATCGCCGGGGATCAGTGACATGATCAGGAAAACTATGATGGTGATGCCGAACAGCACCGGGACTGCCGAGATCAGCCGTTTCAGGATGTAGCCGCCCATCTGAAGCTCTCCCGGGAAGAGTCTCTACAAGAAAACGTGCGAAGAATCTCCGAAATTTGACGGCTCGGCGGAGAATCCCCCGCCGAGCGGCATTGTCGCGTCAGTTCTTGATGACGCCTTGCAGATGCAACAGGAACGACGGCTCAAGTCCGAAATCCTCGACCCGATCGCTGGTCACCGCATTCTGCTTCCAGTTGGCGACGAAGACCCAGGGCGCGTCTTCCTGCACAATGGCCTGCATCTCACGATAGAGCTGTGCGCGTTCGTCCTGATCGGTTGCCGTGCGGGCGGCCTCCAGCAGTTCGTCGACCTTGGCGTTGGCATAATAGCCCGAGTTGAAGCCGCCCTTGTCAGGCCACGCTTCGGACCGCAATGCCAGGTAGGGCAGAGTGTCCGGATCATTGGTCATCCAAGCCATTTCGGCCATGTCGGCCTTGCCTTCCAGCCCAGGGTTCACTTCGCCCAGAAACGTGTTCCACTCGTAGGTCTCGATCTTGACCTCAAATCCCACGGCCTGAAGGTCGGCCTGAATTGCGGTTCCCATGGGGACCGGATCCAGCATGCCTGAACCACCTTCGGTGACATAGAAGGTCAGTTCTGCCCCGTCGGCCCCGGCTTCGGCAATCAACGCCTTGGCCTTCTCGGGGTCGTAGGGATACGGATCGAGTGCCTCGTTATAGGCCCATGCGAACGCGGGCGGGGTCGGACCCGCGGCCACGGTCGCGGTGCCTTCCAGCACATCGTTCACGATCGCTTCCTTGTTGATGGCGTAGTTGGCCGCCTGGCGCACGCGCTTGTCGGCAAACGGGCCTTCCTTGGCGTTCAGGATCAGGAACCAGACATGCGGTCCGGCCTGCTCAACGATGGAGAAACCTTCACCCGAGAACTGGCCCAAGGAGGTTGGTGGCACTTCGACCATCAAGTCGATGCCGCCGGCCAGCATTTCGGCCACACGGGTATTGGAGTCGGTGATCGGGCGGAATACGACGGCCTGGGTGCCGGCAGCCTCTCCCCAATAGGCATCATTGCGTTCGAGTACCACGGCTTCGTTCGAGCGCCATTCCGCAAACTTGAAAGGACCGGTGCCAACGGGGTTGCGGCCGAAGTCCTTGCGATGTGCCTCAACCGCGGCTGGCGAAACAATGAGGCCGGTCGGGTAGGCAAGATTCGACAGGAACGGCGCGTAAGGCGCGTTCAACGTGAACTTGACGGTCATGTCATCGACGACCTCGGTTGCCTCCACGGCTCCAAAGAAGAAGCTCAAGGGAAACGGGCCGGTGTCGTGATAGGGGTGATTCTCGTCCAGCATCCGGTCGAAATTGAATTTTACCGCCTCGGCATTGAAGGGTGTGCCATCGTGGAAGCTGACACCGTCTCGCAGGGCGAAGGTATATTCGGTACCGTCTTCGCTTATGTCCCAGCCAGTCGCCAGCGCCGCCTCGACTTCGAGCGTGCCGGACTTGTAACGGGTGAGTCCTTCGTAGACATTTACGAGAATCCGGAAATCGTTGACTGCCGTGACCGCAGCCGGATCAAGCGATTTCGGCTCGGCGACCTGGCCGACAATCAGCACGCCGGGAGGCGTTTGAGCCATGGCGCGTTCCGGCATTCCGGAAATGAGAGCAACCGTTGCGGCGGCTGCAAGAAACAGACCTCTGCGGGTCCATGGCGTGAGATTCATCTGAGTTCTCCTTGTTGATTTCTGCCGCGATAATTATCATGATAAATTGCAATTGTCAATTTATCATGATAAATTCCACGAAACTACTTTGGTGAGGCATGACCTTTTCGATTCTGGCACGTGATCCTGAAACCGGGGCAATAGGTGGCGCCGCGGCGACAGGCAGTCTTTGCGTTGGCGGCTGGGTGCTGCGCGGCGATCTCGCGGCGGGCATGTCCGCCAGCCAGGGAGCGGCGCCCTCGACCTTTTGGGGAGAGGACGTACTTCAATGCATGCACGACGGATCGGATGCCGGTCGCGCGGTGGGCCTGGTGACGTCCAAAGACCAGGGGCGCGAACACAGGCAGCTTTCGGCACTTGACATGAATGGCGGTACCGCCGCCTTTACAGGTTCCGAAAACAAGGAAGCGAAAGGCACAATTGAGTTCACTGGCGGCATTGCTGCGGGAAACATGCTGGGCGGGAAAGACGTCTTGCCAGCCATGGTGGACGGGTTCGTTCGGTCGGATCTCGCTTTCGGAGCCCGATTGCTGGCCTCTCTATTTGCGGCCCGCGACGCGGGTGGGGATTACCGCGGCCTGTTGTCAGCGGCCCTGCTCGTGCTGCATTCGGACCGGCCGCCCCTCACGTTGCGAATCGACCATCACTCCGACGACCCGGTCGGTGCATTGAAGGAGCTTTATCAGAGGGCCACCACTGGCGATTATGCCAAATTGGCGCAGCAGGTGCCGGTGTCGACAGACAGGGAGCGGGTGCTTGACTGACTGGCGCAGGCGGCTGCCATGTTGGCAGAACTGGAGCAGTTCTCCGAACCCGTTCATGGTGTGACGCGTCTGCCGTTCACTCCCGAGCGCGTGGCCGCGTTCGATCTGCCGGGTCTCTGGATGGATGGGGGAGGGCTGACGGACGCTCTGGACGATGCCGGCACCCTGATCGGACGATCCGGAGGCCGTGCGGACTCTTGCGCCCGTATGTGACGTCTCGGGCAAGCCTGCAGCCGCCCGTCCGGTGGTCAAGGAGGTTCGCCGAACGGCGAAATGCGTCCTTGCGCCGGAGATGGACGTCGCACGACAGGGCAGGCTCGCTGCCAAAGCCGGCGTCGATGTGCACAAGCGGCAAGCGAATGCAGACGAAACGGAGTTGACCGACGGCATGTCGGCGCGCGTCGAGTCCGTGCTGCCCGGCAGGGCCACCGATCCCGAAATCAACGCCGTGCCATTTGATGTCGGTGGCGGGCTTGTCTCGTCAAGTTCGGGCATCGCAGCCTTGGGAAGCGCAAGACTCCGCACTTGCGTTCGAGCCCCAATGCGGACGGCGCCGTCGCAATTCGGAACCCGGCGGGCTGCCCAAGTTGGAGTTTGTTCCGGGGCTGTGGGGCCTTCGGCATCGCGCAACCAGATCCCGGGATGCAAGGCGTCAATTGTGTCTGCAGGCACAGGGCCTGCAATGGGTGGCTCATGGTGCTGTCCGGGCGCGGCAAAGACCAATCATCGGAGCATATTTGAGATCGGGATATTGCACAAAATACCGCTCCTCGACCTTGTGCGGTTCGAGATTTTCGATGTCATCATATCCCAGACCGGCGAGAATGCCTGGGAGGTCTGGAGGTACAAAGCTGGACAGCCAGGGTTCGCCACGTCGCGCGACAAAGGCCGTCGCTCGCGTCAGCAGGGGCTGGGCTTCTTCGGGAACCCACTCGGCATCTGCAAGATAGTCGAATACCACGGTCGTGCCGGGCGCCATCTCGCGCGCAATGGACGTCAGCGTGTTCATGACCGTGTCACGGTCGAGATAGTAGGTGACGCCAAACCATGAGATCATTGCCGGGCGCGCGAAATCGAACCCTTCTCGGGCAAGCGCTTCCTGCAGGCGCTCCACGGTCAGATCGGCCCGCACGTAGCGGACGGAATTCGGAACCTCCAGCCCGGCGAGGCGCATGCGATGCAGCTTGCTTTCCTGCGTTGCCTTCTGATCCAGTTCGTAGAGCGTGAGACGCTCCATCAGGTCCGGGCGGCGCAATGCGAATGTGTCATATCCCGCCCCGACGATGACGTACTGATCCACGCCTTCTGCCATTGCCGCCTCAAGGCAGTCCTCGCCGAACCGCGCCCGCGTGAAGATGGCGGGCAGGATCGGACGCAAGTTTCGGAGCAGCCCGTCCTTGACAAGCAGCAAGAGAATCCGGCTTGAGAGGATCGTGCGCCAGAGGCGCCCGCACATGGCGTAGGCGTACCGGTCCTCGAATATGGGGGTGATCGTGGCTTGTGTGTGTTCTGCCCGTGCCGCCGCCACGAGTTCGGCAGTCTTGCTCGGGGTCTTGTTCTCACGCGCGTGCATGTGTTTCCTCGTCCATTGGTTGACGAGCTTACGCTCCCGCGTTGCCCAAAACCAGTTCTGATTCCATGAACGCATCGCGGGCGTCGCGAGGGCGCATTTCATCGGTCTGTGCAGGTCGCTGCGTGGTGGTGAGGGACGCATCGGAGTCGCGAAGTGACCGGTCCGGGAAGGTCCCACGCCAAGCTCTTGTTGAATCGAAAGGGGCTTGTGATCCTAAATTGACAGCCCATTCCAGACTGGCCTTGTGATCAGCAGACGACCTTTCATGTAGACCTTCCGGCCTTGTGAAGGCGTCACGTGTTCACGGCAAGATCCTTGAACGGGATCACGACCGAATGCCGCTGGATTCAATGCCGCCGCTGGCATGGACGAGCTCATCTCCGCCTGATACGGACGAGACGTCACCAAGCAAACAGGGGGTGGGGTGGACAATGTCGCTCGTACTCAATCGCCGCGGATTCCTCGCGGCCACCGCAAGCTTTGCGACTCTGCATCCGTTCTCAGCAAATGCCGCCGTCAATCAGGCGCACTTGCGCGTCATGGAGACCACCGACCTTCATGTTCATATCTGGCCCTATGACTACTACGCCGACCGTGAGCGCGACACGATGGGCCTGGCGCGCACGGCCTCGATCGTGCGCAAGATCCGGGCCGAAGCCACGAATTCGGTCCTCTACGACAACGGCGACTTCCTGCAGGGCAACCCGATGGGCGACTACATGGCTTATGAGCGGGGCATGAAGGACGGGGACATGCACCCGATCATCACCGCGCTGAACACGCTGGAGCTTGACGCATCGACGCTTGGCAATCACGAGTTCAACTACGGTCTCGACTTCCTGATGAAGTCGCTCGCAGGTGCCAATTTCCCGGTGATTTCCGCCAATGTCGCAAAGGAACTGGGCGCGGATCCGACCAGGGACGTCACCTTGGTTCCACCCTATGTCGTGATGGACAAGGAGATCACCGACGGCGTCGGGCAAGTGCACCGGATCAAGATTGGCCTGATCGGCTTTGTGCCGCCGCAGATCATGAACTGGGACCGTCGGCACCTGGAAGGCAACGTGCACGCCCGAGACATCGTTGAATCCGCGAAGGCCTATGTTCCGGTGATGAAAGAGCAGGGCGCCGATATCATCATTGCGCTTTCGCATTCCGGCATTTCCGCGGCGAAGCATACCGAATTCATGGGCAATGCGGCGGTGCCGCTTGCCGCGATCAAGGGCATTGATGCCGTGCTTTCCGGCCACCATCACAACGTGTTCCCCTCTGCGACCTATGCAGACATGCACGCCGTCGATGTGGCCAGCGGCACGATCCACGGCAAGCCCGCCGTCATGGCCGGGTTCTGGGGTTCCCATCTCGGCCTCGTCGACCTGATGCTGGAGACCTCCGGCGGAGAGTGGCGCGTTGTCGACCACAGTTCCGAGGCGCATCCAATTTCGAAGCGCAACGAAGACCGCTCCATTACCGCCCTTGTCGAAAGCGATCAGGTTGTGCTCGACAGCGTGGCCGACATGCATGACGCGACGCTCGCCTACGTGCGCCGCGCCGTCGGAAAGACCTCTGCCCCTCTCCATTCCTACTTTGCGCTCGTGGCCGACGATCCGTCGGTCCAGATCGTCTCCAAGGCGCAACGCTGGTACCTTGCCGAGATGCTGAAGGGCACAGAGTACGAAGGCTTGCCGCTGCTTTCTGCCGCCGCACCCTTCAAGGCGGGCGGACGTGGTGGTCCGGATTACTTCACCGACGTTCCGGTCGGCGACGTGGCCATCAAGAACGTGGCGGACCTATACCTCTATCCCAACACTGTGCGGGCTGTGAAGGTCACCGGCCGACAGGTCAAGGACTGGCTGGAACGGTCGGCGGGCATCTTCAATCAGGTCACTCCGGGAGAAGCCGATCAGCCTCTCCTGAATCCGGACTTCCCGTCCTACAACTTCGACGTGATCGACGGTGTTCAATACAAGATCGATCTGAGCCAGCCGTCGAAGTTCGGCGGGCGTGGCGCACTGATGAATCCCGGCGCAGAGCGGATCGTGGACCTGACATTCAACGGCGAGCCTCTGGACATGGAGGCAGAGTTCGTGATTGCCACAAACAACTACCGCGCGGGTGGAGGCGGCAACTTCCCCGGTGCCGATGGCTCGACCATCGTTTTCGAGGCACCCGACACGAACCGCGACGTTATCGTGCGTTACATTGTGGATCAGGGCACCATCGATCCCGCGGCCGATGCCAATTGGTCGTTCAAGGTTCTGCCCGGAACTTCCGTTCTGTTCGATACAGGACCGAAGAGCGTCGATGTCGTCTCAGACGTCAAGGGTGTCACGATCGAGCCCGCAGGTGACGGGGACGACGGATTCGTCCGGTACCGTATCAGTCTGTAGTCAACCCGCCGCCGGGTCGGTGCGTCGGCGGAATGCTGGGCCCGGGGAGGCACCCGAAAGGTGAATGCCGACCGCTGGGTGCCAAACGAGAAGCAAGCGCATCGCGGAAAGTGGTGAGCCGTGCAGGATTGTGCGGGGTACGGGAAATCAACGGCTTGCGCTGGCGAACTGGAAATCCCCACCCCTTGATTTGAGTGGGCTTTTCGGGCCGTTGGCGAACCGTTTCTGGGGCTCCGGAAATCGAAGGGCCGCTGACTGGGCCGGCATCCGCGTCAACGGTCAAATCTCAAGGTATGCTTGGAATGGACGCCAGACCGCAGGCGTGATCGCAATCGCGGGAGGGGCCGATGTCCGAGCTTCTGCCCTTCTGCAAGATCAAGCTGCAATACCTTCTGGAGATGGTTGCTGACGACGAACTGGACGACAATGCGCTGCGCGTTGTCGCGCTCTACCTGGCGCTGGCCCATGCCGATCACGAAACCGGCGAAAGCCGACCGTCCTTTGAGACCATTGGCGCCGCCATCGGCAAGCACGCCAAGTCGGTCAAGTGGGCGCTGAACAAGGCCGAGGCAGCGGGCTACATGACCGTCGAGCGCGGAACCAACAAGGGGAACTCGTCGCGCTACCGCCCGACCGAAGCTGCCCTGACACGGGCCACCAAGACACTTATGACAGCCCACGGGACTTGGTGAACCAGCGCCACAGCTGGGCCGATCCGATGGAGCTTGAGCGCGCCCAAGAGGTTCGCGACACCATCGAGGCCGCGATCCGTGCCCATGGCTGGAACGAGCTGTATGCGTGGATCCTTGACCAGGTCAGCATCGGCCTGATCACAGACCGCGCAAACATGGTCGACGCCCTCACCGATGCGGGCTTCGACCTGCCCCGCATCGGCAAGGCCTACCTGACCGCCCAAGACCTCGAGACCGGCGAACGCTGGCGCCTCAATGGGGGAATTCTCCATGAAGACTGGCAAGCCGACCCGTCTGAGCGAGAAGCTGAACGCGGATCTGGACATGATACGCCAGGACCACGCCGCCTCGATGGCATCACGGCTGGAGTCCTTCAGGAGCAATTTGACGGCCATTGCGAACGACGCGCGGCGTACCATCAAGAGCGATCGCGCCACTTCCTGAACGGGAACAGGAGCTTGTTCGAGACGCGGATAGGCCAGATCACGCGTTGGCTGATGGTCTCGCGCTGGGTGATCTCGGGACTGATCGTGACGGGGACCTCCTCGATGAAGGTCGCGAGCCGGTTCTGGACGACCCTGCCGACACGCTCGGAACTGACGGGACTGGGCCTAACGCGGATCGACCAGGGGGAACAGACCTGGCTGATGCTGGACCTTGTCAGGACCGGGTTGAAGACCTGTACGCTGGCCGGGACACCGGTCATCTGCATCAGGATCGAGGAGAGATGAATGATGACGCGCCCGACAGCCTTGATGGAACGCGACTTGCTCGCCTGCGTCGAGCGGTTGGTGGCGGCCTGCGAAACCTCATTCGCGGAATTGAGCGGCTTGCAAGCGCGCTCGACGAAGAGGCAGCAAGCCCAGTTGGATGGTATCGTAGCTTGCGCGACGTTGCTCATGCGCACGCAGGTCGCGTCAATGAAGACGTTGCGTGGCTTGTTGAGCGAAGAGGCCACCTACAACGCGCTGGATGCACGGTCGAACAAGAGCTTGACCTCAGAGAAAGCCGCCGAAGAGAGGCTGAGACAGAGCCAGAGGCGCGGGTGCGGGAAGCGGCGGGTGCGGAAGTTGCGCTCGTTGCGGAATAAATCAAGCGGTCGTTGCGCCTGGACAGGCAAAGTCAAGAATTAGGTCCATTCGGGTGCGATCACGTTGCGCGTCAGGGATGTTCCATCGGACCGGAACAAATGGCAGTTCTCGGCCGCCACCCAGACTGA
>JAJEAC010000085.1 GCA_022824315.1 Silicimonas sp. | reverse complement strand
AAATCGTCGGACCTGCGCCTTGGGCCGGCCTGCACAGGACAATGCAGTCGACGCTGGCCGAGCCGAACGCTCCCGGGGAGAGGCGTGCCGGGCGAAGCGATCCTGCGGAGGCCTCCAGGTTCCCGCGTCACGAGCCGTGAGACGGCCGGGATCCGGACGCCGCCTTGACGGATCTCGACACCCCAGGCCAACGGCAAGCTCCGGTTGCCCTGATGCCCGGAATCGGACCTTGGTTCGACATTCTTGTCGGCGGCCGCCTGGAGCAAGCTCCTTGCCGCTGCCCCGAAATAAGCCTATGTTTCGGGCACGCCAGCAGGGAAACAAGTCCGGAACCGTTGCGATGCCCTCCAAGCTCAATCTCCTGAGATACGCGCTCGTCACGATCACCGTCGTCAGCGCGCTTTACGCGATCTACGGGGCTGCGTTCTGATCGCGCCGCTGAAGACCGTCACCACCGTACCGAAACAGGGCGCTTGCGCAAATGCTGACATTCAATTCCATTGATGTGGAAACGGCCAACGCTGATCGTGCCAGCATATGCCAGATCGGAATCGTGCACGTGCGGGACGGCAAGATCCGGGATCAGTGGCAGACATTGGTGAATCCAGAAACATGGTTTGACGAGTGGAACACCAAGATCCACGGGATTGACGAATTCGCCGTTCGGCAGAGTCCTGCCCTTCCCGAGGTTCGCGACGAGCTCCGCGCCCGGTTGCGCGGATCCGTCCTCGTCAGCCACACCTCGTTTGATCGCGTGGCGTTTCAACGCGCGATGGAAAGGTACGACCTCGAACAGCTTCAGGTCACCTGGCTGGACAGTTCCAGGATCGTCCGCCGCGCCTGGCCGGAAAGCTACGGCCAAAGCGGCTACGGTCTCAAGAACGTCGCCAAGGACCTCGGCATCTCGTTCGATCATCATGATGCTCTCGAAGACGCAAGGGCGGCCGCCGAGATCATGCTGCGCGCCTGCGCGTCGACGGAGACGGACATCGACGACTGGCTCAGTTGGGTTGAGATCCCCATCCACCCGTCAAGTTCGGGTTCGTCTTCATCCTGGTCGGCGTCAGCGAAACGCGAGGGAAATGCCGAGGGCGCCCTGTTCGGAGAAACCATGCTGTTCACGGGCGAGCTCGAAAGCATGCCACGAAGGGAAGCGGCGGACATGGCTGCCAGCTCAGGATGCGATGTGGTCAACAATGTCAGCAAGAAGGTCACAATGCTTGTGATAGGAATGCAGGACACGACCAAGCTGAACGGCTATGCAAAAAGCAGCAAGCATCGGAAGGTGGAAGCCCTGATCGAAAGCGGGTCCGAAATTCAAATTCTCTCTGAACGTGACTTCTTCGAACTCATGGGCGTCGACACACGGTCTTCGCCTTCCTGAAACTGATTGTGAGTCCATTTGCTGCAAGTCAATGACAAATATGCACAACGCAACAGGAGGCGACAGACATGGCCCTGATCAAGGGTTTCGATGATGCGGTCGTGGTCGACGTCGAAACCACGGGCCTTGATCCCCAACGTGACAGGATCGTTTCTGTCGCACTGATACGTTCAAGTTTTGACGTCCTGAAAGAGAACCCGAACGGGCTGCATGGCGAGACGATGGACGCTCTCGTAAATCCGCAACGCCGCATACCCAAGCAAGCCTCCCGCATACACGGAATAACGGACGAGGACGTGTCGGACAAAGGTCCCTTCTCGGAGGTTGCCCAGGAATTGCGGGACTTCATTGGAGAGCTCCCCATAGTCGCCCACAACGTGTCCTTTGACAAAGGCTTCCTCAATGCCGAGTTCAAACGGGCTGGCGTCAAGACTCTCGCCCGCAACAGGAGCTACTGCACGATGCGGCGATACCAGGAATTCAACCACGGGACGCGAAGAGGCAGCAGTCTGGACGACGTGGTTGAAGCCATGGGATTGGGCAAGCGGCAGGGCAACATCCATGAAGCCGTTGAGGACGCCAACCTCGCATGGCAGGTGGCCGCAATGTTCTACATGATGGACAATCAGATAAGCATCCCGAGCGACACACCAAGTCCCTGTCGCACCGACAAGCATGACGCTGGCGGTGCCTCAAGGCTTCAACAGCGGAAGTCCCGATCAGGCGTTGCACCCATTGTTGTTGCGGCCATCGTGGTCGGACTGTTGGCTTGGTGGATCTTCTAGGAGACACTGTGAGCACAGGTACACTGCGAACCCCGTGCTTCCATTGCCGCCGGGCCTTCCTCCGAGGTTGCCCACGTCTCGATCCTCATACGGCACGGAGCGGCAGGGGCTGGCGCTCGCGATGGCGAACACGCTGGAACGGGGACCGACCCGCGAGGCCGACAAAGCCCGGAAAGAGCGCGAGGCCATCCTCGGACAGCTGCACAGGGGCGTTGGGCACAAGGACGAGAACGCGGAACGGAGCGTTCCTCCGACGGGTCTACGCCAGCTTCACCGGCGCGGAGATCCGCGATCTCTCCGAGGGCAGGGGCGCGCTCCTGGAGCGGCTTCCGGAGAGCCGTCCCGCGAAGCTGTTCCTGCCCAACCCGGAGGCGGTTGGGCGGATCGCGCGCGAGCACTGCCGCACGCTGTCGCGGGAACCCGCCCAGATCGATCTCGTGACGCGGACCGCGCCGAAGCGGGGGCTCTGCATTGCGCAGCGCGGAGAGAACGGCCGCGCTTGACCTGTCCCGGGAGTGAATGGCATCGTCCGGCCATGGACGACGACGCCGCCCTCGCCGAGATCCGCCATGCCGCGCAGGCTGCGCTGGACGCCTGGCCCGAGGCCAGGGCGGCGGTGCTGTTCGGGTCGCGCGCCCGCGGCAACCACCGCTCGGACAGCGACTGGGACGTCGCCTTCATCGTCAGGGGCGACGGGGAGCGGCTCGAGAGCATCCCCTCCGGCGTGCCGTTCTCCGTCCCGGGAGTCCAGCGCAGCCACTACGTGAACGAGATCGCGGTCCCGGAGCGGCTCGTCGAGCGCAAGGCGCTTTGCATCGGCCATGTCGGTCGGGGGATCGTCATCGACGGCATGATACTTGCGGGGGATTGGACCAGGCCGACGGTCGAGGGGGAGCCTTTCATGGAAACAGAGAACTACGACAGATCGATAGGGACGTCGATCGACATGATTGAGGTAGCAGTGAACGCCTTGGCCAATTTGGGGCAGCAGGATGGCTGGGAACAGAGTCTCAGAAGAGCCGACAGATTCGTCGCCTGCACTGCCGACGCGGCCGAACATTTGGCCAAGGCGGTCATGGGACGGCACGGCCTTGACGCCCGCCACAGCCATGACCTGCATCGCCTCGCGGACCAGGCACGGAACGCGGGCCACGATGCGCTGGCGGAGGACTTCCGCCGCATGAACGGCGCGACGAGGACAGATCATGTCGCCAGGTACGACGGCGCCACGAAGAAAAGCCTTGCCCGCGCGATCGCGAGGCTGCCCGTTGTCCTCGATCTCATGCGAAAGGAACTGGCCGACATTCCGGAAAGCTTCCTCGATCCGGAACGCGCAGGCCGGCTTGCGGACACTGCCGCCAGTCTCCTCTCGAACGGGGCCGGCAGCCTCCGCGACGCGATCCAACGCGACGGAACGGACATGCAGCCGCCCGAGCCATATGGATGGCTGAAGCCCCTGATCGAGTCGCGGGAGCCGTTCGCATCGACGCTCGACGCGACGGCAGACGCGCTCCGCAAGGGCAGCAGGGTGCCGGACAAGGATCTCCAGGACAGGGAACTGCAAGGCGCGAATTCCGGCTGTTGACCGACGCTCGCGAGCACGACGCTGCAGGATCTTTCCGCGAGAGCGTGACCCAAGGGGGGCCGGAATGAGAAAGCTGATCACGACCGCAGATCACCTGAAGGCGTATTCCCGCGGTGAGATCTCGTCCCGGGACGCGATTAACGGCATCGGTGCGTCCGGGTATCGCGAACTCCTGGAGGTGATGTGCGAATGCGGCGTTCCGCTGCCGCGCGGCAACGGGCAGGAAAGGGAGGTCGCGGCCGAAGTCGAGGACGTGGTGCCCCTGCTGAAGCGGCAGCTCGATCTTGTCGCGGAACGTCCATGATACGGATGGTCATCCCTGACAGCGGTCCGCTGATCTCCTTCGGCAAGATCGATCGCATGGATCTCATTGACCGGTTCAAGTGCCCGATCATCATTACCGACGTTGTTCAGATGGAAGTCACCGACGGTCCGGATGACGCCACCGACGCAAGGGTTCTCTCCGACTGGATGGAACGTGGCGGGAACCGGATTCATGTCGCCGAAACCACCTACGGGCAGCTCCTGAAACAGAACCGCCAGCTGCTTGACATGGTTCCCGAGGATCGCCGCGAACCGATCGCCCGCCAGTTCAAGCGGAAGAACGCGGGAGAGCTTTCCATCCTCGAGTTCGCCACCGAGATCAGGACGTCGATGTCCGACAATGACACGACGCTCGTGCTGTTCGAAGACAACGGGGTGCGCAGCATCCCGTTCGGAGATCACGTCCACATGATGTCGAACTGGTCCTTCGCCAG
>JAJEAC010000020.1 GCA_022824315.1 Silicimonas sp. | reverse complement strand
TGCTTCCGCCATCCCCCGGAATACGAGACATGCGTGGAGGAGTTCGACCGCCTTCTCGACGAACGCGATTGCGGCCGGGTCGGCCGGAAACGCTACATGGACAGATTGCGGGATCTTGCCGAACGGTATCCGTGGTTCATCGACGCGCACGCGCATGTCGGCAACGTCCTCCTGAACGAGGGCAAGACGAAGCGCGCATTGGAGGAGTACAGGACGGGCTTCGCGCTCGGCGAGGCGGCCATCCCCCCGGGCTACGCCGACCTGATCGAGTGGAGCCACCTCGAGAACCGGCCGTTCTTCCGCGCCGCGCACGGTCTCGTGCTCTGCCACCTGCATCTCGGCGCGTGGAACGACGCCGTCGACCTGATGAACGCGATGCTCGTCTGGAACCCGGGAGACAACCAGGGGATCCGCTACCTGCTCGGCTCCGCCCTCCTGCGCGCCCGAAGGCCGGACGAGGCGCGCGCACTCCTGGTCGAGTTCCGGTACGAGGAACCGTCACTGCAGTACGAGCTGGGGCTCCTGCGGCTGATCGAGGGAGAGTACAGCGCGGCCGCGACGTGCCTCCGGCAGGGTTTCGTCGAGAACCGCTACATCGCGGAGATGATCTGCGGAACGCCGAACCCGCTTCCGGTCCCGATGTGGCACGGCTCGAACCTCGCCGAGCCCGACAGTGCGAAGAGCTACATCGAGCTGTTCGGCGATATGTGGACGGAGGCGCCCGACGCGGTGGCGTTCGTCCGCTGGCTCCACACCCATCCCAAGGTCATGGCGGAATGCGCGGCCATGTTCGAATGCAGGGAAGCCCAGCTCTGGGACCGGGACGTCGAGGCCCGCAGGACCATCGCCGCCCGTGCGCGGTTCCTGGCTGAGTCCATCGACGGGGGACTTTCGGACACGATCGTGGTGGAGCGCACCGACCGGCACGGCCTCAGGACATGGCCCTGGCTGTACGCCGCCTTGCGTCCATGACGCGCCCCTCCACCGGGATCACCCGGAAGACCGGCCTGAAATCCCGTTTGATCGACATCCGACTTTCCGCACGGGTACTTAGCGTTCGACGGAAGACAAAAGGCGTACGGCAGTAAGGCAAGAAGCATGATCCGGCCATCCCGTCGGGTCTTTGCGTGAAATCAGCCTCCACAACCTTGCCGTTGACGAGGACACTGGCCTCGATGCTGTCAAAAACCCGGATCGCCGAATCTCGCTCGGACTCCTGCGTCAGGCAAGCGGACCTCGCCGTCGTTTCAACTTTCGAATGATCAAGCAGGCAATATCCTGCCTCTCCCTTCATGGCTCGACCAGAAGCCCTTCACGCGCCTGCAGGATCAACATCAAGCAAGTCGCCGCCGATGCTGTCGGTAACCCGAGAAGCGGCGCTCCGTATCGAGTCCCGAGCAAGGTGGGCGTAACGCGCAGTAGTCTGAATCTGCGTATGACCGAGCAAACTTCCGATCATCGGCAGGCTCTCCCCCAGCGCCAGAGCTCTTGACGCGTATGAGTGGCGCAAATCATGAATGCGCAAGTCCTCCAGGCCGGCACGTTTGCGGATGCGCCGCCAAGGCCGCTGCAAGTCCGTGAGGTGAGTTCCCGGCACGCGTCCGGCGATAACCCAAGGATTGCCATCCTCACGAGGAATGGCGTCAAGAACCGCCCGAGCCTTTGGTCCCAGCGGAACAGCCCGTCCACCCGTCTTGGTGTCTGGCAACTCGATAAAATCCGCTTTCACATGCTCCCACCTTAGGTCGCGAATCTCAGACATGCGACAACCGGTTAGCAGCAGCAACCTGAATGCCGCGACGGCCGACGGCATCTCGTCTTCCACCTCGCGCAGAACTGCGCCTAGCCGCGCAGTCTCCTCCTCTGACAGAAACCGCTCGCGCTTGCTCTCCTTGAAACGCCTTACGGCCCGGCACGGGTTCGAACCGTCCGGGCGCCAGCCCCAAATGTCCGCAAGCGAGAACATTTTCGAAAGCAAACTTAACGTCCGGTTCGCCTGATAGGGCCTTTCGCGAAGATCGTGATGCAGTTTTGCGATATCCTTGCGCTGAACCTCCGAAACCCGCATCGCACCGATTGTGGGAACGATGAGCGTTGTCGCCAAGCGCATATATTCCCTTTGCGTATTTGGCTTGCAATGACTCGGGACGTATTCGTTGAGGAACCGATCGGTTAAATCGCCTACGGTCGGAACGGCGCCGCGTTCGGTCTTCGTCTTGCGGGCATCAATGCCCTTCTTTGCATCAGCGAGGATTTCCAGCGCTTTCGCCCGGGCGTCTTCGGGTGTCAGTGGCCCATGCGGGCCGATGGTGAACCAGCGAAGCTTGCCAGCCACTCGTGTCTGCACGACGTAGTTCTTGCGTCCGGACCGACGAACGCGAATTCCAAAGCCTGTCAGTTCGCCATCCCAGTAGACTGTATCCGCACCGGTTGACTTGATTGCATCGACACTGCGCTTGGTCAGTCGGGAAATACGGTTGGACGGCATCGCAGAGCTCCCACTCCAAGGAATATTCGGAAGTTCAGTGTAACAGGATGGCAAACTATTGGCAAACACTTCACATCAATTCGGAGGCGCTTCCTGTCATGTCATGTCATTGTGTAAGGACTATATATTATTGTGAATAAATGAGAAAATGAGATATACGGCACTCATTGACTTCACATGTCTTCATATATGAAGCTGACTTTTAATCAGTAGGTCGCAGGTTCGATCCCTGCACGGCTCACCACAAAGAATCCCTTTGAGCGAATATCTTATAAGACCTCTGCCTTCGGAGATCTGGCGTCGCCCTAACGAGTTGGCAATCAATTGGTAGACAATTCCAGGCAATCTCCTGTCGTCAACTAGCGGTTTGCGCCCTCGACGACGGCAACGATTCCGCGAATCCGTGGGTATGCGTTGGGCAGTACCTACTCGTATGAAATTCGCCAAGGACTTGAGAGGACAAATGCCCACAAGCGTCGGAACGCGACCTTCTGTGGATAACTCCGTGATTGCAGCGCCCTTCCTTGTCTCATCCTTCGGTCGGGGTTGGCGCCGCCGGTTGCGGACCGACGAGGCCAATACTGGCGAACGGCCGGATCCCAATGATACCGGCATCCTGCGGATCTAGAGAGGCGATGGGCGGTTCAAGTCCACAGGTTGAAAGAACACTTCCAATCCATGGCACCTAGTCCATCGGTCCATGACGACCCAGCCTGTCAAGTTGCCGATCGGCTGGAATCCCCCAATGTTACACCTCCTTGATGGATCAGGGGAAACAACGAACGGCTCAGCCACACGGCAAGAGGGCACGCCTATGCATGTCTTGCCGTGATCACTCGCCTTTCGCATGCGGGAACGACGGATTGGACAAGCTGTGGAACCGATTGGACCGGTTCAGAGCGGGTGGCTCATCGGGCCGCAGGTCACAATCCAACCGCTTCGCGAAGAAGACCTCTCTGGAGTCGCGGCGGATCACGTCGTGGCGACCCGACTCATCCATCGCAAGATGTTGTCTATTTCGTGGTTTGGGCATACTGAATCCGGTTCGTTGACATGTCCTCGGATCGTCAATCCTTGCGGCAGAGCAAGCCCCGACGGCAGGCCGGATCTTCCCTGACATTACGCGCCGATGTGCCGCGTCCTCGTCGCGCCTTGCGGCAACGCCACGAGATGTGCAATGAGAAGTTCATGCGGCTCGTGCGGAATGTCGATGCCTGCCTTGAGCGACTGGGGAAGGACTTGCCGTGTTACGGATTCTGGCCTGCATCACATTTGCAGCGATCTTTTCGTCGGCGGTCGCTGTTCCAGCCAGTGCCCATGTACCCGAATCCTGTTTGCAACATCTCGCGCGGCTATCCGAGTCTCTCAAGAGTCTCGAACGGATGACGGACGAATCAATTTCGTGGGCGGAAGAAATGTTGCCTCTGCTTTCTGATCCGGATTTCGAGGCCAATGCGATGCATCACTTGTCATGGCTGGTTGAGCATTCAACCGGAGTTTCCGTCGCTGTCGGTTCGCTCATTGATTCGGTCACGGAACTTCTAGGGTGCGCACACGATTAGTCGGCACCTTCGTGCACCGCTGCAAGGTGATTCAAGGTGGTTGGAACCGATTTCATTGTTCCAAACATCTCCTTTCAGCGCATGTACTGAATTGCTCCAAGTTGGCAGAATGCCGTATTGGAATTACCCAGTTGAGCTCTTGCCCGATCAAGTTGGCGATCGCTAGAATACACGACAAGCAACTCAAATGTGTCACCGGCAAGATCTGCGAGCCGCGCGATCTCTGAGTCGTACGAATAGTCAGACGCAACAAGTGCGTTTCTTTCTTCTTCGCCGAAGTCCGGCAGTGTCGGAAAGTTGCAAAGTCCCCTGAAATTTGCGTCGCGAAGAAACGGCTCGAACTCCGCCCAGTTAAGGAGCGGGTCAAGCGCGAAAATGCCACAGAAGCAATTCGCCGGAGCTGGGCCGGCACCGTTTCGCAACTGTTCCATAACGACTTGGTTTGGGTTGCAAAGCGGCAGAAGCGCCGCTTCCTGAGCAATCTCAATTGGAAACAGCGCCAATGCGGGTGCATAGATAGGGACTTCCCCAGGCGTTGAAGCCGAAGATTCGAGATCGACCGATACACGCGCTGACAATTCTGGCATGAACTTCGTTACCCAAATTTTCCCAAGCGCTCAAGCAATCTGTGCCTCCGCACAGTGGCTCCGTGCGACAAGAGGACAATGACACATAATGGAGGCGGTCTTGAACAACCCGGATCACAAAGTCGTCCTTCTTGCCACTTTGGATTCCAAGGGCGAGGAAGCGGCTTACCTGAAGGGCCTCCTGGTCGAAGGGTCCGGTCGCTGCGTCTGTGTCGTGGATGTGGGCACGTCCGGGTCACCCGCTTTCCCCGCAGACGTCAGCCGTGAGGACGTCAGTCGAGCGGGTGGAGGAGTCTCCAATGCAAACGGACCGGCAGACGCTCTCGATATCATGGCCGCTGGTTCCGCCAAGATTGTCCGCGCGATGTTTGACAAAGGCGAAATCTCGGCGATTGCAGGGATCGGGGGAGGAAAGGGTGCAGGCGTGTTCCACCGCGCCACAAGAGACTTGCCATACGGGTTCCCGAAACTGCTTGTGACAAGCGGGCGTCCCGCCCTGCTTGCCGAGATTGCAACCACGACCGATACCATCCTGCTGCCAACGCTCGTGGATCTGTTCGGCATGAACCGGTTCACGCGTGCCACTTTGGGCAACGCCGCTGACATGCTGGCTGGGCTCGCATGGAAGGGTGTCGAGGAAAAGGCGGGCAAAACAGTTGCGACTACCGCCTTTGGTGTCACGACCCCTGCCGTGCAATCCATCAAGTCATCACTGGAAGCGGCCGGGATCACGGTCATTGCCTTTCCCGCCAACGGTGCCGGAGGCCGCACGATGGAATCGTTGATCGCCAAGGGCGCGTTTGACGGCGTAATTGATCTCACGACGACCGAGATGGCGGACCTGCTCCTCGGCGGAACGGCCAGTGCTGGCGAAGCCCGCCTTACGGCAGCAGGTCGTGTTGGCATTCCGCAGGTCATTGCGCCAGGCGCGACAGACATGGTCAATTTCGGGCCGCCCGACACTGTGCCATCGAAATTTTCGGACCGGGTAAAATACCAACATACGCCGATGACGACACTCGTGCGGACTAAGCCGGAAGATGCCGCTGAAATCGCCCGTCAGACGGCCGGCCGGCTGAACAAGGCAACCGGACCCGTGGCGGTTTTCTGGCCCGGCGGCGGTGTTTCGGACTATGACCGTCCTGGACAGGCGTTTCACGATCCGGCAGCCAACACGGCCTGGCGCGACAGCTTGAAAGCAACGCTGGTCCCAACCATTCCGGTGATCGAAACGGAGCACCACATCAACGATCCCAAGTTTGCAGCGCTTTGTTCAGATTGGATGATTGCGCAAATGGAAGAACAGCCATGAAGAACATTTCTCGACAAGAAATCCTTGCACGCCTTGATGCTGAAACTCTCGCGAACCGGCCAATTCTCGGCGCTGGCACGAGCTGTGGCCTGATTGCCAAATGCGCAGCCCTGGGCGGCGCGGACCTGCTGATAGTCTACAGTACCGGGCGATCCCGGCTGATGGGGCTTCCAACAAGCCGAATCGGGGATTCCAACGCGATCACCATCGAGATGGCCGCAGAGATCCGAAACGTCGTCTCGGACACGCCGGTCATCGGAGGCATCGAGGCCTGGGACCCGACCCGCATGGATCTGGATCAGCTTCTCGATGATTTCCAGGCGGCCGGCTTTTCGGGCATCATCAACTACCCGACCATTTCCACGATGGGCGAAACATGGCGCAAGCGCCGGGGCAAAGTCGGGCTGGGCTGGGATCGCGAGGTTGAGCTGATCGAACGCGCTGTGGCGCACGACATCTTCACCATGGCCTATGTCGCAACCGTTCAGGATGCGCTGGATGTGGCGGAGAAAGGCGTCGATTGCCTTGTGCCGCATGTGGGCGCCACGCATGGCGGCTTGGTCGGCCACGAGACGGGCACCAAGATCGACGAAGAAATCCGCAAGATCACGGAAGTGATCGATGCTGTGACCGCTGGGGGCCATTCGCCTGTCTTCCTTTGCCATGGCGGAAAAATCGCCGAACCCAAGGACACGCGCCGTGTTTATGAAGAAACCGGATGCGTCGGCTTTGTCGGTGCGTCATCCATTGAGCGCATTCCTATCGAGCGTGCGGTCAGATCGATTGCAGAAGAGTTCAAGTCCATTCCGTTTTCAGAAGATCAGTCCGAATGAATACAGAAAAAGCCGTCGATTTCCTTGTCATCGGTAGCGGTGCCGCTGGCGTGGGCGCAGCACTCTTCGCCGCGTCCCAAGGTAGGT
This sequence comes from Silicimonas sp., assembly GCA_022824315.1. Taxonomy (GTDB): domain Bacteria; phylum Pseudomonadota; class Alphaproteobacteria; order Rhodobacterales; family Rhodobacteraceae; genus JAJEFO01. Next base: position 10,322 of record JAJEAC010000020.1, on the reverse strand, counting down.
CCGTGATGTTGTGCGAAAAGGCAAAAAAGATCGGCGGCACGACGGCGCTGTCCAATGCGATGATCTGGGTGCCGTGCTCCGACCACGCGAAGGAGGCCAATATCGACGACACGCTTGATGAGGCCCGCACATACCTGAAGGGCGAATTGGGCAATTACTATGACAAGGTCAAAATCGACGCCTATCTGGAACGCGGACCCGAAGCGGTGCGCGCGATCGAGGATTGCTCGGAAATCAAGTTCGTTTTGGCGGGTGCGCCGGACTATCACTCGTCCCGCAAAGGTGGGTTGGACAAGGGGCGTACGCTTAGCCCGGTTCCTTATGACGGTCGCAAGCTCGGCCGTGACTTCGATCTGATTGGCGACCCGATCCGGGTCGTTCTGGGCGGCATGATGATCACCTCGAGCGAGATCAATCACTTCCTGAACCCGTTCAAGTCGACAACGGCCATGGGCCACGTTCTGCGACGCGTGGGCCGGTACGCGAAAGACCGCCTGAAATACTCGCGCGGCACGGAGCTCAGCGGCGGAAACGCATTCCTTGCGGCGGGCCTGAAAAGCCTCCGCAAGCTGGGCGTCGACCTGCAAACCGATTGCCCAATGAAAGAACTGATCGTCAAAGACAGGCGCGCCATGGGCGCCAGGGTGATGCAGAATGGGACAGAAACCGAGGTTCTGGCGCGCGAAGGCGTGATCCTGGCAACCGGTGGATTTGCGGCCAGCGCGGCGTTGCGCGCCGAGATCGGCGCGAAGCACCGCCATCACGTCACGCTCTGTGCGCCCGAAGCCCAGGGCGACGGGATCGCCGCCGCACGACAGGCAGGCGGCGCTGTCGATGCCGACATTGCCAGCCCGGGCTTCTGGACGCCGGTGTCGCGACTGAGAAACAAGGACGGGTCCACGACAATCGTACCCTATGGCTGGCTCGACCGCGGTCGGCCCGGAGTCATTGCCGTGGGCCCCGACGGCAAGCGTTTCGTCAATGAATCAAACTCCTACCACGACGTATGCATCGGGCTGTTCGAAAACGGCTATCCGGATGACGATCGGTTCTTCTTCATCTGCGAGGAAGCCTTCGTGAAAAAACGCGGAATGGGCGACATCCTGCCCTGGCCCTGGACGCCAAGCCTGGGGAGCTACATTCGCCGCGGCTATATTCAACGAGGGCAAACGCTTGAAGAATTGGCGAATGAGATCGACATTGATCCCGCCGCCTTGTCAGCCACGGTCGCCCAACACAACAAGCACGCCGAAACAGGAACGGACCCTGATTTCGCACGTGGCGAGTCCGCATTCAACAGGACGTTGGGTGACGCGACCCTCGGCCTGAAGAACCCAAATCTGGGACCGATCACCAACGGACCATTCACCGCGCTTCGGATCGTGCCCGGCACATTGGGAACTGCCGCCGGCCTGAAAACCGATGAAAGCGCGCGAGTTCTGCGGGAGGACGATAGCGTGATCAAGGGGCTGTACGCGTGCGGCAATGACGCCACGTCGGTAATGGCCGGCATATATCCAGGTGCGGGCATCACCATCGGACCAGCAATCGTGTCAGCCTATCTGGCGGTAGAGGATGCACTCGAAAGGCACGACAAGACCGCCGCATGACGTTCTGATGGAGGTCATGTCAGGATCTTGTATTTCTTGATGTGGTTGTAGAGCGTTTTGCGGGTCACCCCGAGATGGTCTGCGGTTTTCGTGCGATTGAGGTTGTTCAGCAGCAAGGCTTGAATGATCCTGTCACGCTGGGAAATGGAGGCTGGTCCGGCTTCGGCAACGCTGCCTCCAAGATATGAGATCAGATCGGCCTCGCTGCACTGTTCCTTCTTTCCTTCGATCAGCCAGCCCACCGTCTTCTTGAGTTCACCGAGGTTGCCCGGCCAGTTGTGCCTGATCAGCGTTCGAATGATCGAAGGTGAGAATTCTCCTGGCTCTTCCTTGAATTCAGCCATGAACCCTTTCACCAGAAGCGGGATATCTTCAATGCGATCGCGCAGCGGCGGGATTTGAATCGCCTGCGCCTTGTAGCTGTCGACCAGTTCGCTTGGCAGCATGCCGCCGCCGCCTCCGCTTTCGTTGAGAACCAGAATGAACCGTGCATTGCATTGCCGGATTCTTGCCTCTTGTCCAACCTGGTATTCGCCTTTCACAAAGGCTTGCACGATCCTGTTGCGATCGTCCAAAGGCAGGCCTTCGAAACCGCCTATCGTAATTACATCCGCCTCGCCAGCAAGTTCCAGCACGCCAACTTTCCGGCGAAGACTGGCATCCCTTTGGGCACCAAAAAGCTCTTCAGCCCCATTGCTCGAGGCGGAAAATTCCAGTTTCCAGTGCTTGCCCTTTTTCTTCTGGGAAATTTGTTTTGCGGCCATTTCAGCCACGGTCCGTCGTCCTGTGTACGCCTCTCCCTGAAGAAACAGGTGCTCGCCGTCCCTGACAGCGCTCTCAACACGGTTCAACATCTGGTCCATAGCGTCGGAACGGCAGACAATTCCGTAGCGCTTGCTATATCTGTTCAGGCGACGCTCCAGCCGCTCGACGCGGTCTTGCAACACTTCGATTTCACGAAAGGAGGCAACACTGTTCAGCAGGGACTTTTCCAAGGGGGCCCTGTCCATCGCGGAACCGCCGATGAACCCGTCTATACCCGCCATGCGACAGAGTCTCTCGAGATCGGCCCCCCCGGAAACCGGACCGCCGCCCAGATACACCGTCAGCGGCCTTTGAGGACGGCGGACACTATCGACAATGTCCTTCGCCGCCAACGCCAAGCGATGCAAGGTTTCTTCCTTGACCACCTCGTCATGGTTATGCGGATTCAAGCCAAAGTTGATGCAGAGCGACGTCAAACCTGCCTCGACCATCCTGCTGGCCTCGTCACGACTGCGAACATAGCCGATCGTGTCGAATCCCTCTGACATCGCAGCGGTCAGGAAATCGATCTCTCGCTTGAACCCCAATCCATGCGATTCCAGAGCCGCCGCCCGACTTCCAAAGTGAAAGACGGCCGGAAAATTGGTGAGCCCCACGATCTTGAGCGACTGCAGGCGGGGCATCAGGTCGTCAATTCTCAGGCGCGGATCGAAGAGCGGCAGTCCAACGTACACCGGCAACTTGACCCGAGGCACCAATTCCTGCGAGGCAAATTGCAACGTGAATTCCACCGAATCGTAGATCGGCAGCAAAGACGCCGGAGACGGCACCCCCATAGAGCGCAGCTTTCCGGCACCGAGGGCGAGAATGAAGTCCGCGCCGGCGTTTTCGGCCGCCCGCGCAGCCATGCCTGAACCGACGGCCGCCCCGACACGAAACCTTAGACCACTTGCTCTCATCGTTGCCCGATCGAACCCGAACCACGGTATTGCGGTCCGGCTCTTTCCCAAATTTACCCAACTTGCGAAATAAAGCAGTCTCCGTTTGCGGTCCAGAGCCTAAGTTGATGATCAGGAGGAGTGCCACTGTGGCGCGCAAACCAAGGAGGAAAGACGTGAGACTCACAAGCAGACTTGTTGTATCAACGGCGGTCGTCGCGCTCATGGGCTCGGTGGCCTATGCCGAGGAATTCGACTGGCGAAAATTCGAAGGCACGGAGATCACCTGGGCCTATGACATTCACCCGTATGCGGACGCAGTGGTAGCGTACCTGGATGAGTTTGAAGAGTTGACCGGCATCAAGGTCAACGCCGAACTCTATCCCGATGACACCTACTGGGGAAAGCTGAACATTCAGCTTTCGACTGGCTCCCCTGACTGGGATGTCGTTGGAACCGGCATTCAGCCTGCGTGGGACGTGACACCAGCGGGGCAGCTTGCACCGCTTCGCGGTCTTATCAATGACCCGAGCATGACCAATCCGGACTATGACTATGCGGATTTCTTTCCGGCACTGACACGGGCCTGGACCTGGGATGTCGCCGAGGAGAAAATCATCGATACGCCGGATGGCGAAATCTGGGGCATTCCACACGCGTTCGAGAACATGCAGCTCATGTACCGGATGGACATTCTGGATCGCCTTGACGTCGCGCCGCCGAGCACGCTTCCTGAACTGACGGCAGCCTGCGAGAAAATAACGGCGGCGGACCCGAACATCACACCAATGGCTGTTCGCGGCGTTCGCTTCTGGTCGTCCATCCACACGGCACCAATCTCGATTGCGCAGTCATATGGCGTTAGCGACTTCGTGGGATCGGGTGATGATCTCGATACCGCTCTCGATGGTGCGGAATCGATCCGCTTCCACAAGGACTATGTGGCGATGATTCAGGCCTGCGCACCAGACAGCTGGGCCAATGACAACTGGTACCAGGTGGTTGACGGCCTATCGACCGGCAAGACCGCGATGGCGGTTGACGCCAACATGTTTGGCTTCTGGAACAACATCAAGGGCGCGTCCGACGCATCCGGTCAAATCGCCTTTGCTCCGCCACTCACGGCACCGGACAATGACGAGTTCGCGTCGAACATCTGGATCTGGTCGCTTGCGATCAACGCTGCGTCAGAAAAGAAGGGTGCCGCATGGTACTTCATGCAGTGGGCCACATCCAAGGAGATGAACGTCCGCGGTGCGACTGACGGCAAGCTGGTCAATCCACCACGAGCGTCAGCATGGGATTCGCAGGAGTGGATTGACTATGCCAACCAGCCTGAATTCAATAATTTCTACGAAACGTTCAACACCGTTCAGGAAAAGACCTCGCTGCTGTTCACGCCGCGCTATGGCTTCGGCACGGCGATCAATGCTTGGGCTGTCGCCATGCAGGACATGGTTGGCGGAGCGGATGTGGAAGAACGTTTGGCCGAACTTGCCGAAGAAATTCGCGACGAGTTGAACTAAGTTCTCCCAGACGACAAAAGCGTCGAAACTTGCCGGCGACGTCTCGTCGCCGGCTTTTTTGGCCGCCGAGCTCGGGAAATTCGCGATGGCACGAAAAAAAGCCAGATCAGGGAACACATTCTTGCTGCTCGCCCTGCTGCCGGCGGTCCTGATCCTGGGTGGCTTTATCCTGCTGTTCTTTTGGGGGTTCTATCAGTCCCTGACCGATATGCGGTTTGGCCGCACGCGGGTCGATTTCGAAGGCCTTGGAAACTACGCGCGTCTCTTCAGCCGAGGCCGTTTCTGGGATTCCGTGTCGGCGACCGCCATCTACGCGTTTTCCGCGGTCGCCTGCGAAGCGATTCTCGGCCTCGCGATCGCCAAGTTGTTCAATACCAGGGCACTACTCGCCAAATGGTTCCGTCCGGCGATCCTCTTGCCTCTCGTTCTGCCGCCCCTTTCGGTCGCGCTGATGTGGACGACAATGATGAACCCGGAGACCGGGGTTCTGAATTACTTCCTCAGCTTCATCGGAATCGACAACTTTACATGGACGTCAAAGGCCGAAACAGCGATGTTCGCCGTCGTCTTCATCGACGTCTGGACATTCACTCCATTCTTCGCATTGATCATATTTGCAGGTCTTCGCGGAATTGCTCCCGACATTGTCGAAGGTGCCAGAATGAACGGCGCCAAGGCCTGGGGCATATTCTGGCGCATCGAACTGCCGATGGTATTGCCGTACATTCTTCTGGCGTCCCTGTTCAGGCTGATCGACTCGCTCAACCAGTTCGACATCATCTTCGGCACCACGCAAGGTGGCCCGGGGAATGCGACTGACGTGCTTTCGGTATCCGCCTACTTCACCGCATTCCAGAACCTGTATTTCGGTCGCGGTGCGGCGATCATGATTGTCAACTGGCTGATCGTATTGATCAGCGCCATAGTCGTCGTGAAACTCTGGCAGTTCACCAGGAAGAGGGTGAGCTGATGCAGAATCGCAACCTCACCGCGACAATACTGAATGCACTGGTACTTGTGGTCGTCATCGTTCTGGCGTTTCCAATCCTCTGGATTGTCATGAACTCCTTCAAGGAAGCGGCAGACATCAACGCCTATCCGCCTGTCTTCCTGTATGATCCCACGCTTGAGAACTACAAGGTTCTCTTCGATCTCGCAGATGCCGAAGCGACAAACTATGGCACGCTGAAGATCGAGTTCTTCAAGCCGATCATCAGCAGCGTCATTATCTCGGTCGGGGCCGTGCTCTTGTCGCTGATTGCCGGTGTTCCCGCAGGCTATGCGCTGGCGCGATACAAATTTCGCGGCAAAGAGGACTTGGCCTTCTTCATTCTCGGTTTCCGCTTTGCGCCGGTACTTCTGGTCATCATCCCGATGTTCCAGTTCTTTCAGGCCGTGGGGCTTTACGACAGCTATCTCGGGATGATCTGGGTCTATCAGCTTGTGACGCTGCCAATGATCATCTGGCTGAGCCGATCCTATGTGGAGGACATTCCGCTGGAGATTGAGGAGGCCGCGGCCATCTGCGGCGCCAAGCGGCCTCGGATCTTGCTTCAGATCGTGTTACCCCTGCTGCGGCCGGGCCTGGTGGGGGCGTCGCTGCTCGTCTTTCTCCTTGCTTGGCACAATTTCGCACTCGGACTGATCCTGACGGCCAAGAACACGCCTGTGACCGTGGCGCTTCTGAAGCTTCTGAACCCGGGTGTCAGCTTCTACCCCGTCGTGTCAGCGGGATTGGTCGTGTCGATGATTGTGCCGATCCTCTTGATCATGCTGGGCCAACGTCATCTGGAACGTGGTCTTACGTTTGGAGCCTTGAAGTGATGCGACCGCTCGTTTTCATCGGGACAACCAATCTCGATATCGTCTTCTACTCCGAGAACCTGCCAGCCGTCGGCCAAAGCCTGATGGGATCCATCGAGGAATTCGGCGGCGGCAAGGGCGCAAACCAGGCGGTTGCTGCTGCACGTCTTGGTGGCGACCCTCAATTCGCGACGATGTTCGGCGAAGACGATGCAGCGGACGCTTTGACGCGCGGCTTGGCGGATTTCGGTGTCAAGACCGGCAAGATTCAAAGAAAGCCGGGAGCGGCATCGGGCAAATCGCTGATTTTCGTCAGTTCCAAGGGCAGCAACATGATCGGGATCGACGCGGGTGCGAACGAGGATTTCAGCCCCGACGATGTCCGGGCAGCGCTGGACGACGTTCCGCAGGACGCGGTTGTGGTCGTGGAAATGGGATTGCCGGTCGAGGCGTGCCGGGCGGCATTCGAAGCCAAGGGCAACCGGTTTCTCATCTTCAACCCCGCGCCAGTGCGCGCTCAGATCACCGAGGCAGATTGCCGGTCCATCGACATAATTACGCCCAATGAAACCGAAGCAGAGGAACTGACCGGTCTTCCGGTCACGACAGTGGAAGAGGCTTTTGCGGCTGCAATGCACCTTCACGACAGGGGCGTTGCCGGGGTGGCGATAACGCTTGGCGATAATGGCGCCGTATATCTGGACGCCAATCGACGCATCCACCAAAGCGCTTATCCGGTGAACGCCGTGGATACGACCGCCGCCGGCGATGCGTTCAACGGTGCTCTGGCCACCGCAATTGCCAAAGAGCAAGAAATTGACGACGCGTTGAGCTTTGCGGTTGCGACCGCAAGCGTGAGCGTCACCCGCAAGGGCGCCCAGCAATCCATGCCAACAGATCAGGAGGTCAGGCAATTCCTGGCCCAGCAAGGAGCTTACTGAGAATGGGAATATTCGACCTGACCGGAAAGACAGCGCTTGTCACGGGGGCGTCCGGCGGCATCGGTCTGGCGCTTGTCAAAGGGTTCGTCGACTCCGGGGCGAATGTTGTGGCAGCCGATCTGAACCCGACCGCGGTCGAAAGCGCGATGGCAAGCAATGAGTGTGTGATGCCTGTTCGCCTGGACGTATCCGACCAGACCGGGATCAAGGGCGTTCTGGCCCTGGTACGCGAGCGTTTTGGCCCCATAGATGTCCTGGTGAACAATGCCGGGATCAAGTCGGCGGAACGCTTGATGGACGGGGACCGACAGAGAATCCAGCATACGTTGGCTATCAACACAGATGCGGTCCTGGACCTGACGCGTTTGGTTTATGAAGACAGCCTCAAGGACCGGGGCGGACGCGTCATCAATATTGGATCTTCCATTTCGTCGCGCGGCGCGGTGTTCAATTATCAGGCCGGTGGGGCGGACTACTGCCTTTCAAAGGCAATCGTGCACGACCTGACTCAGCTACTCGCCTATGAAACCGCGCCATACTGTGTGACTGTGAACGCGGTGGCTCCCGGGATCGTTCACACGCCAATGCATGGCAGACCCGCAGAGGAGACAGAGGCCCGCCACGGTGGCCTCATCCCTCTTGGCCGCATTGGTCAACCCGAAGACATCGTTGGCGCGACCGTTTTCCTGGCGTCGGATGCAGCTTCATACATTACCGGTCAAGTGGTGCATGTAAACGGCGGCATGGTGATGAGCGATTGAGAGGGACATGACTGACTGGCCCAAAGTATCCGGCATCATCAGCGATCTGGATGGTGTGACGTACCGCGGGGATGACCCGATCGACAGCGCCGTTCACGCCTTTCAAAGGTGGCATGACAGCGGCCTTCGCTATGCATTTGTCACGAACAACTCCACGAAATCGGCCGCAGAGTTTGCCGACAAGCTGACCGGCATGGGCATTCCCGCCGTGCCCGAGCGGATCATCACGACCTCGACAGCTGCCGCTGATCGGCTGGCATATCTCGTTCAGCCGGGCGCGCGTGTCATGGTCATTGGCGCACCCGCGCTCGCCCGTGCAGTAGAAGATCGCGGGTATGAAATTGCCGATGAAGATGTGGCCGCGGTGGTTGCGGGACTGGATCGCGAGTTTACCTATGCAAAACTGGTCAAGGCCCAGGCAGCCCTGTTGAGCGGTGCACGTTTCATCGGAACCAATCCGGATCACATGCTGCCCCACGGCCGCGGCTTTGAACCCGGAGCGGGATCGATCCTGAAGGCCATCGAAACGGCGTCTGGCGTTGCGCCCTTGATCATCGGCAAGCCACAACCCGATCTTGTCACGATGGCGCTGTCCATTCTGGGAACGGATCAGAAATCAACGTTCATGCTCGGCGATCAGATCATGACCGACATCATGGCGGGTCGCAGGGCCGGCCTTCCCACCATTCTGGTGCGCACCGGGGTGGCTGAGAAAGGCCCCTTCCCTATCGAGCCGGATTTCGACATTGAAACGCTCGCCTCCATACCCGCCGCAGCGACAGGATCTTGAAGGGGACGCGAGATGGCAGAGGTAAGCACATCGAAACTCGTCAAGACATATGGTGCCGTGACTGCGCTGCATGGCATCAACCTGGACATCAAGGACCGCGAATTCATCGTATTTGTCGGCCCTTCCGGGTCTGGAAAATCCACGCTTTTGCGCTGCATCGCCGGGCTGGAGCCGATTGCAAGCGGTTCGGTCCGGATTGCCGGGCAGGACGTCACGGATGTCGACCCGGCAGACCGCGACCTGTCCATGGTGTTCCAGAACTACGCGCTATTTCCCCACATGACCTGCCGCGGAAATCTAGAGTTCCCGCTAAAGTCGGAAGGTGTGGCGAAATCGGAAATCGACAGTCGTGTCCAAACTGCCGGCAAGTTGCTTCACATCGAGCAACTGCTCGATCGGAAACCGTCGGAACTGTCAGGGGGCCAGCGGCAACGCGTGGCAATTGGCCGCGCAATTGTCAAAGAGCCGAAGGTCTTTCTGTTTGATGAACCTCTGTCGAACTTGGATGCGGAATTGCGCATCAAGATGCGGGTGGAAATCACCAAGCTGCATCGCCAGCTCAAGAATACAATTATCTATGTGACCCACGATCAGGTCGAGGCCATGACCATGGCGGACCGCATCGTGGTTCTGCGCGACGGTCGGATTGAACAGGTCGGAACACCTCGCGAACTCTATTTCAAACCATCCAACCAGTTCGTGGCGACCTTCATCGGTGCACCACAGATGAATCTTGTCCCCTGCCGTTCCGTTGGCGCGGACGGAGATCAAACGACAACCATTCAGGTTGGCGATGGCACACCAACACCACTGCCGATCGGAAGCACCGGGCAGAGCGGAAACCTGACACTGGGATTCCGCCCCGAGCACGTCCTGTTCCAGGATCCCAAGGGCACAGCCATCCGGTTCGAGCTGAAATCAGACGTTGTGGAACACCTTGGCGCCGTCACGAATGTATACGGTCAGATTCCGGTTGAGAATGGAGAAGAGGTCGACGTGACCGTTTCAAGCCATTCCCATGTAACACTGCGCGAAGGCACGGCACTGTCAGTCTGGGTGGCGGCCGAGAACTGCCATTTGTTCCGGTCCGATGGAACATCCCTGACGCGCAACGTGATCGCACCCGAATGGACCTAATTCTTGACTTTGCCTGTCCAGGCGCAACGACCGCTTGATTTATTCCGCAAC
>JAJEAC010000052.1 GCA_022824315.1 Silicimonas sp. | reverse complement strand
GAGGCAAATCACCACATCCTCGACTGGAGTTTCGACGAGGATCGGAGCCGCATCCGCACCGGCCACGGCCCGGAGAACACGACCCTGCTGCGGCGCTTCGCGATCGGCCTCATCAAGGGCCGCGGGCTCGCCGTCGCCGAGACCATGCGCAGGCTGGGCCGGGACGTGCGACGCGTGCTCGACTTCCTGAAGATGACCGGCAACGCCCGCCCGCGCCCGTCCGCCGCCCGCGCCTGACCGCCGGGCCGTGCCGTCAGCGCAAAACCGGGGCAGGCACGATTACCCAAAAACGCGAAGACGCGCAGTCCCGGCGCGGCGGTGGCCCGTGGACCGGCGGACGGGAAATGACCGCGACCGGCGATCAAACGAACCCTCACGGGGCCCGAACGCGGGGAATCCCTCATCAGGACGAATGAAACCGGATGCCCGGGCATCTCGTCCGGGCGGACTTCAGCGTCAGCGGGCGCAAGAACCAATTAGCCTTGGAGATTGCCGTCGTCACGAGGTCGCTGATCTCAGAGACAGTGGCTTGTCTTGGGTTGGTAGCCGCGGCGCTGTCTTGAATGGCTTTCTCGGCGATCCTGCCTGCACAGTCCGTAGGAACTCCAACTTCACCTAGTGACCTGGGAATTTCGATCTCGTCCAGTATCGATTCGACAGCGCAAACAAATCCTTCGACGGTTCGATCCTCGATGCCCATCGCCTCGGACATTCGCATCACCTTGGCCTCCAGGCCTGGCAAGTTAAACCGCAGCACCACCGGCAAGATTATCGCATTGGTCAGGCCATGCTGGGTGTCGTATTCTGCACCGACCATATGCGAGATTGCATGCACGAGGCCCAGCCCTTTGAGAAAGGAAATTCCGGCAAGGCAGGACCCGGCAAGCATTCCGCCGCGCGCTTCAAGATTGCCTGGTTCACGGACAGCGACTGGAAGCGACTTCGCCACCAGCGACAACCCTTCAAGCGCGGCTCCGTCGCAAAGCGGATGGAAACCAGGCACGAGAAAGGCCTCGATCGCGTGGGTCAAGGCGTCTGCCCCGGTCCAAGCTGTCAGGTTCGGCGGCAATCCAAGCGTCAATTTCGGATCGAGCAAAGCCAAAGCCGGTTTGCATTTCGGGTGCCATACGCAGAATTTCATTCCTTTCTCGACATGGGTCACCATCGCCGTGCTTTCTGTTTCGGCACCAGTGCCGGCAGTGGTGGGGATGGTGACCAAAGCTGGAAATTCTGGCTCAACATCAGGTACCGGTCTTTCATACTCGAACGCCCAAAGGTCCACGCCGCTCGTCACCGTCAGACAGATCGCCTTCCCGCCGTCCATCGCGCTTCCGCCCCCGATGGCGATTATGCCATCATGATCGCCAGCGACAAATGCTGCGCAACCGGCGCCAATCTCAATGTCGCGCGGATTTGGCGAAATGTCCCAGAACAGGCCCGATCTCATGCCGGATTGCGCCAGGTGCGCTTGCAACTGCCCAATGAACGGCAAGCCATGACTACCCCTGTCGGTAACGATCAAGGGCCTCTTGATGCCTAAATTGTGGCATCTGCCCCCGATTTCTGCCAGGCGGCCAGGACCAAAGGCGATGGGCACTGGAATCGTCCAATCCTGAGGGTCGAGAACTTCGGATCTAGCCATGCAGTGCCTCTTCAATTGATTCAATTGTTGACGCACCCCACCTTGACTCGCTCTGCGCAGCAAAAAACGGCAGTCCGGTTGAACAAGGCCGAAGCCCCACGCGAACCTCAATGGCAGCGGGCGGGACCGGCGAATTTGTCTCAAGACTCGCAACCAAACCGATAGTCACATCCGAACGTGTCTTGAGCCGGACCTCGCGTCCACGGCCGTGGGATCCACGTGAAGGATATTCGGCGAAGAAGTCCATGGTGTGTCCTTGCCATTTCAGGCGACGGCAGCCTTGCGGCATCAGGGCGTCTGCTTTCAACTGTTGCCAGTCGGCGGTGACGGATTTTCCGATCGGGACGCTTCCTTGTTCCCCTGCGCGGATTGTTCCCTGGTGCCGGACATTTCAACAGGGATGCCGTCCTTTTGATCCAGTCCAAATTGCCCGGCGAGCAGGTATCGATAGAGTTTGAAGGCAAGCCCTTCCTCGTCCCTTTCCAGCCGGCGCCGTGCGGCCGATGTCAGTGCCATTGTTCGGCATGCCTCGTCTGCAACCACCGAGGCAGTCTGAGCGCCGAAAGCACCGGCTTGCCCGATCGCATCGCCAGGGCCGAACTGATGCAGACGTGAGCCCTCGCTGTCGCGTGCCGAGGCGCGACCGGAGATCAAGAATTGCAGTTGCACTCGGGACCCGTCCGCGCCTGCCAAGGTCTCCTCGCCAGCATATTCGCAGGGCGCGAGCCAGTCGCGAAGCTCATTCATCAAGTCCTCGAATTCGATTTGTCTTTCCAGGTGGCGTTCGAGATTGTGGCCGACATGCTCCAGCAGCGCAGTGTGTTGGCCCCCTGTGGCGGTCGCATCGGTCCTCCACGCCGCGATGACGATGTCCTCGCAGCATTCGAGGGCGTGATCCGTATCCGGCGCCAGCACCAGATCCGCAAATGCAGGCGCTGGAAGGCTGCGGCTCAGGCTCGAACGCAACTGATCGGACGCTGCGCTCAAGATCACTCTTGTTCCAACTTCGTTCGCCGCCCGGAGAAACCGGGACAGTGCGTTCACCGCAGAGAAGTCGAAACCTGAAACGGCCGTGAAATCCAGCATCAGGCAGACGGGGCGGGACGGACCCTCGACAGTCTTTCTGAGGCGGCTGATCAGGGGGTCGGCGCTTCCGAAGAAGATGTACCCGCGCAACTGATAAACGTAGGCCCGCCCACCTTCTTCCAACAAAATTGCCCGGTCCGGTATGCTGCGCGCCTTGTTGCTTCGCCGTTCACGCACCGTGAACTCGGACTCGATCAGGTCAATCCGGCTGAGGCGCACCGTGAAGAATACGAGTGTTGCCAACATGCCTGCGCCAACGCCTTCAATCAGGCCGAAAAAGAGAATCACGGCAAAAATTATCAGGACGATTGCAAACTCCGCCAGGGGCAGGAGCTTGCGATTCTTGGCCAATCCTTCGTCCAACATGCCCAGGCCCGCGAAAATCAGAATGCCGCCGACCAGGGCCGTAGGGACGAATTCCAGTATCTCGTCTCCGAGAAAAAGGGCGAATCCGATGACCGATGCGGCGATCATCCCGGTAAGACGTGTGGTGGCATTGAGCAGTTTGCTGCGCAAGGATGACGGCACGATCAGCGTTGCCACGGTCCCGCCGCCGAAACTGGCAACCACACTGGCAAATCCGCATGCACTGAACTCGCGATTCCAGTCGAGATCTTGGTTTACCGCAAGTTCAACCCCGGCAACGTTCATGACGACGCAAATGAAGGCGATCAGCATCAGCGTCAAAATGTTGGGGATTTGGCCAGCCAACGGGCCCCATTCCACAAGTGCCAGATCGGCAGGCAGCAATGCGGGCCACAGACCTCCATCCGCCGTGCTCGCGAGCAGCAGGCCGGTTGCTCGCGCTTCGTCGCCGGAGACGCCTAAGGTTACGAGGGCGAGATGGTATGCACCGATCGCGGCGATCGCGCTCGTCGGCAGAATCAGTGCATTGCTCCACCGCTTCAACGCGACATAGAGCGCGATCCCGTAGGCTGCACCCGGAAGCCATGTCCAAAGCACGGCGGGGTCCAAGAGTGCCGATGCCGTATTCCATCTTGGATCGGCCCCCATGAGCGACATGGCCGCCAGACACACGGTTCCCCCGATCCCAGACACGAATCCGGCTGCGACGGGGTAGGGGATGAAGCGCACAAGATTGGTGAGACGGAATCGCCCAATCATAAGGCAGCAAATTCCGGTGGCGAGCGAGCCGATCATAAGTGCACAGGCCACCGTGACGAACAACGGTTTTCCATGCCCATCCGTCGTGCTTGCGATCAACGCCATGATGATCACGAGTGCCGGAGACAGACCTGCGACCGCACCGCGATAGCCACCCGTCAGCGCGACGAGCGCGCAGGCGGCGAAGTTCCCAAACAGGATCATGCCGATACCCTGGGAAGAATAGGGTGCCAGTTCGCCGGAGAAGATGAAGCTTCCGAAGGCAATTTGCGCAACGAGCAGAGCGAGACCGGATGTGAAACCCGCCGACAGCGCCGGGACGGTTTTCGCCGACCGGACGTCCTCGCGAAGTTCGGATCCAAGCTTCCGGAGCGCAGGCGTCATGTGGATGAACCGCCGATGCAACTCTCAGCTTCACTCTCGGTCCATCCAAATGAGTTTGCTAACTGCTCGCCCATGCTCCGAGGCTGTGAGGCGGCTGCGGGGCATGTCAAGCACTTTGTACTGCCCTGCCGCCTGGCATCGCCTGGCGGATGATGGCGCACGGAGGGCGCACTGGCTTTGGGGGTGAGGCCGGCACAGGCCGAGATGCACCTGAGCCTTATCCCCGACTTCCGGGCCAAGCCAAGCAGGACTTTCCCACGCTTGCGGTGCTTTGCGCTTTTGACGGAGAGGCTTCACATGCGCGATGGCAGACCCGGTCGCAATTGACCGAAGTGATATGCGCGAAGCGCTACATAACGCATCAGCAATCCGCCCGGGGGACATAGCCGAGGTGTCGCCGGCACGGTCAAGCCGATCCAATAGCAGAGCAGTCTGCCCGGTGCTTGCTGCTGGGGCATGATGATCCCGTCACGGTGCATCGTGCAGGACAGCAAACATGAAGCCCCCCCATGGACGCACGGAAGCGCAGGCTCAGTTCCCGCTGTGCACGAAGCGGCCCGCGTCCTCGGCGGCCCTTCTCAGGGCATCCGACTTGTCCACTGTCTCGGTCCATTCCGCCTCAGGATTGCTGTCCCAGACGATGCCGCCCCCCGCCTGGATGTAGAGCTTCCGGTCCTTCAGGACAGAGGTGCGCAGCGCGATGCACATGTCCATGTCGCCGGCAGCACTGAAGTAGCCGACGCCACCGCCGTAGACACCGCGCTTTTCCGGTTCAAGCTCGTCGATGATTTCCATTGCCCGGACCTTTGGTGCGCCCGACAGCGTGCCGGCAGGAAGCCCCGCAAGCAGGGCGGACAGCGCGTCGTGCTCGTCCGAAAGTTCGCCAACGACGTTGGAAACGATGTGCATCACGTGACTGTAGCGTTCGATCAAGAATTCCTCGGTTGGCCGCACGGTGCCGATCTTGGCGACGCGACCGACATCGTTTCGGCCCAAATCGAGGAGCATCAGGTGTTCGGCCAATTCCTTTTCGTCCGCCAGCAATTCGGCTTCCAAGGCGCGATCCTCGTCTGGCGTCTTTCCCCGCGCTCTTGTGCCCGCGATGGGCCGAATGGTGACTTTGCCGTCGAAGACGCGAACCAGGATCTCAGGCGATGCGCCGATGACCTGAAAGCCGCCGAAGTCGAAATGGAACATGAAGGGCGAAGGATTGATCCGGCGCAGCGCGCGATAGAGCGAGAAGGGCGGCAACGCGAACGGCAATGTCCATCGCTGGGAAGCGACGACCTGGAAGATGTCACCTGCCGCAATGTACTCGCGAGCCTTTTCGACCGCCGCCATGTAGTCTTCCTTGGATACGTTCGAGACCGGTTCGGGCGTACCAACCTCGTCTCCGAAGTCGCGACCTGCAGGGGGCAGCGGACGGTCAAGATCACGGACGGCATCCATTACGCGCTCAGCGGCCCGGTTGTACGCGGCGCGCGCGGAAAGGCCGGAATTGGCCCATGCCGGAGAGACCACGATCACGTCGCCTTTCACGCCATCAAGAACGACGACCACCGAGGGACGCAGCAGCACTGCGTCGGGAAGACCCACAGGGTCAGGGTTTATGTCGGGCAAATTCTCGACGAGCCGAATCATGTCGTAGCCGAGATAACCAAACAGTCCGGCTGAAGCGGCTGGCAGGTCGGCTGGCAGATTGATGCGGCTTTCGCTGATGATTTTCCTCAGCGAGGTCAGGGGATCTTCATGATCCTCTTCGAAGGCACTCGGGTCGTGGCGGAAATGCCGGTTGATCCTGGCCGTTTCCCCATGGCACTGCCAAACCAGATCGGGTTTCATTCCAATGATCGAGTAGCGCCCGCGCACTTCGCCGCCGGTCACGCTCTCGAGGAGAAAGGAATGGGCCTGCGCACCGGTGAGCCGCATCATAAGCGAGACTGGCGTGTCCAGATCGGCAGCGAGGCGCGTATAGACCAACTGATTTTCGTCGCGCTCGTGGGTCGCCTCGAAAGCGCCGAAAGATGGTTCAAGCATCATGTCAGCGCAATTGCGCGTGGACGGCATTGAGAGCCGCCTGGTCCACTTCGACCTGGGCCTGCTCGACCAAGGCTTGAGTGTAGGCGTTCAGAATGCCGCCGGACAGTCCCGTCGCGATCCATGCGGCAAACGCATCTCGTTCCGCCGCCGTGTCTGGCGAAGACAGATCAGGTGTCGTGATCGTGTCCAGCCGCATCAGCCACGCTTCGCCGTCGAAGGACAGGACTCGAATCTCGTCACGTTTCATGTCGAAGAGAGCCTTGATGAATCCCGGCGCCGTGCCGTCGACGAACCCGTTGCGCGGAAGGTCTCGATCCGACTCCAGGTCCAGATTGAGCGCGGCCATTTCCCGACCTCCGCGCAGTTGGTCCGCAAGGGCTTCCGCCTGGGCCAACAGCGCCTCTTCGGTGCGGGCGCGGATCAACGCCGCAGAGACATCTTCGCGCACGTCATCCAGCGGACGAAGCTCGGGTTCAAGGATCTCGTCCACGGTCATGGCGAAAATGCCGCCGTCTTCCAGTTCAACAACTTCGGGGAACGTGTCCGTTCCGGTTTGGGCGGCGGCTGCGCGGAACTCCGTGTAGGCGGCAATTCCGTCAAAGACGTCCTCGTTCCATTCGATCCGGCCTTCCTTCATGTCGGTCCGCTCAGCGAGCATGGTCATGTCCGCCCCGCCTGCGAGGAGATCTTCGACTTCCGGCACCAACTCCAGGATCTGACGCCTGGCCCGATCAAGGGCGGCTTCCTGCCGAAGCTCTTCCTTGGCACTTTCAAAGCTGATTTCCTGGCTGGCCAGTATGCCGTTCATGCGATAGAGCGCCGGCCCCAGTTCGGACGGAAGCGGACCCACGACGCCGGGCACTTCCAGCGCGAATATCTCGCCTGCGGCCTCCCCAAGGTCCTCCTTCGCGACATCGCCGAGATCGACATCCGAGAGATCCAGACCCCGCTCCGCCACGAGGGCATCAAAGCTGACGTCATTGCTATCGATACGATTCTTGGCAGCCGACGCTTGCGTTTCGGTCGTGAATACGAGGCGTTCGACAAGACGTCTCTCCGGCTGCATGAACTCGCCGACGCGAGAATCATACAGCGTGCGAAGCTGTCCGTCGTCGACCTCGATGTGCTTGGCCAGATCATCGGGCGTCAACAAGGCGTAGCGTATCGTCTTCGTCACGGGTCGCGTAAAGGGTTCGGGGTTCTCCCGATGATAGGTTGCAATTTCGTCTTCTGCCGGATCTGGGATCGGCGTTTCGAGATCTTCGGCAGTCAGCCGAGCCCATGTCACGTCACGAGTCTCGCGTTCGTGGTTGAACAGCGTGTCCACCAGAATGTCGGGTGCCCGGGTGCCGCCGAGAATGGCGTTTTGCAACAGTTCCTCGGCGACATCGCCTCTGATCTCGGCTTCGAATTCGCTCGAATTCAGTCCGGCCCGTTCAAGCGTGAACTCGTAGATTTGTCGATCGAATTCACCGGAGGCATCGCGGAACTCTGACATCGACTGGATGTGGTCCCCCACGGTTTCGTCGCCGGCCGAAATTCCAAGCGTCGCCGCTTCGTTTTCGACAGCGGCCGAATTTATGAGTTGGGCGAGCACGGCGCTGTCCAAGCCGAAATTGCGAGCGTCCTGGAACGAAACCGACTGACCGGTCTGCTGCTCCAGTCTCTGCATTCTGGAGACTATGGCGCGCGCGTAGTCGTTGATGCCGACCTCGGCTTTACCAACAGTGGCCACGGAACCCGTCGATGCGCCGAAATTCGTGACGCCAAAGCCCGCCAGCCCGAGAATGAGCAGGGCCATGATCACGAACGTGCCAGTGCTCTTTACCTTGTCCTTTGCCATGTGACCTTGCCTTTGGATTTTGGTCGCGATGTCCTAGCCGAGGTGCCGGTTCAGGGCAAGTGCCGCTCGTCAAGGTCGTGCCAACATGGATGGCCAACTTGCGTGACGCATTATTGATCGCGGAATTCAATGAAGATCTTGCAAGGTGTCGTCGACCCCCGGCTCGGTGCAAACAGAGACCAGAAGGATTGTCGATGCCCTGCTAGGCTGGTCGGTGATGTGCCGCGAGCGTCGCGCACATTTTTGCCAATCGCCGACGTAGCCGCAAAGGCCTTTCCACTGTGACAGTCTCACCCCACGTGATCAGGTGCCAGCAAATCTCGTCGAGACCTCCTGCCTCGAAGCAGACCGTGACGGTCCCGTCTTCGTACACCTCTGCGGTCTGGTCCGGATGGAACAGAAAGAACGAGGCATCCGGAGCTGCGGTTGTGTCGAAGCGCAGCATCACTTGAACGGGATCTTCCTGGAAGGTCCCGAATGAGCGCCGGGCGAAGCATCGCAGATCGAAGTCCGGGTCACGGTCGAAGCGCTCAGGGAGCAGCTTCGCTTCGTCCATGCCGGTGAGACGCCAGAGACGGGGTTCGTTGTTCCAGTCGTTTCGGGCAACGAGAAATGCGCGATTGCCGTAGATCAGGCCGTAGGGCTCAAGGCGCTGGTGGCTGGTCCGTCCGGTCGAGCGTGCTCGGTAGCGGAATTTCACCATCCGGCTGGTCAGGATGGCCTCGCGCAGGATCTCGATCAAACCGGCATCGACCGGCTGTCGCGGGCCTGGCCGCATGGCAAGCCCCTCGACCTGCATCAATGCCTCAAGATCGGAATCTCGCCGTTCCAGCGCGTCGTTCTGGACGGCGCGGAGCTTGGTATCGATTCTTTTCAGCCTCGTCGCCTGTTCCTGCAAGCCGGTTCGCTCCAAGGCGGCAGAGGCGGTGGCGAGCGCCGAAAGTTCCTCGGTCGTAACCTGCACCAGGCAACGCAACGCGCCTGATCGCAGCCGCCAGTGCAACCTGTTGTCATCGGACGGTACGGTCTCAAGAGGCCCGAAAGCCCATTCAACGGCATCACGCATCCGCTCTGCGGTTCGACGGCTGACCGACAGATTCGACTGGATTTCCTCGATTGTCACTCCGGCCCGCGATCCCTGGAGCCGAATGGCAAGATCAACGATGTCTTTCAGACGCTCATATCGCATCGCTTCAGCCTTCCGGAAACGTCGCAGAATTGTGTCCGGTTATCATCTGTCTACCTCGCGGGATACCCCGTCTGGGAGGATTTGCTGACGCTCTGAAGCCGATGTTCTGTGGCCGATCCGGTTTATCGGCGCATTCGGCTCGCAACATGTCCCCAAGCGCCTCTGGGTCCTGCAGCAGGCCAAGGATTTCAGCCCGGCTGCGTACCACCGCGAAGTCTCCGGGCGTAAGGGCTTCAACTGCTGCAAGGGAGGACGGCGGCGGTAGATCGAAATACCTGCGAAACGCCGCATCGGTCTGTTCGGGATCAAGGTAGTCAAGGGTTATCTTGAACACAAAGCGGCGCAGCGTTGCCGGGTCGAGACGGTCAACGAAATTGGTCGCGCAGGCAAAGGGCAAGGGATGGCTCTCCATCCAGGTCAGCATCTCGTTGACTTGGCTGACTTCCCAGTTACGGTGGGCAAGGCGCCGGTCGGCGAGAAGGGACTCGGCTTCGTCAAAGACCAGGAACGCACGTGCGTCGCGCGCTTCTGCGAATGCCCGGGCAATGAGCTCTTCGGTCTGGCCCACCCACATGGACATCAAGTCGGACGCCCGCTTCTGCATGACCTCCAGTTCGAGCCCTTCCGCGAGGAAGCGTACGAACGCGCTCTTCCCGGTTCCCGATGGACCTTGCAGGCATAGCGAGAACTGCTGGCGGCCAGTTCTCGCAAGACGGGCGGCAAGCGCCTCGGGATTGGTATCGGCCTGGATGAGCGCAGGATCGAACCTGATCGGTGGTCTCTCGGTGGGACGGTCGCAGGACAGGAGGCGAGCCAGGCTGCGAACCCCCGTGCGCACCGCGGCAATGTCGCCACCAGCCAGGCTGGCAGCGGCGGTTGCGCCTGCCGCCACCCCGGGAGCGGCATCGAATTCGGTGGCAAGCGCCATCACTTCCTCCGGCGCGGCCTCAATGCCATGACGCTCGAGCTGCCTTGCCCAGACTCGCATTCGTACCGCTGCGGTCGGCGGGCGCAGTTCTAGGGCAAACATCATGCGACGCAGTATGGCCGGGCTGACCTCGTTCTTGTCATTCATGGTCCAGAGGGTCGGCGCCGGCGTCTGCTCTAGCACCCTGTGAAGGAAGACCTTGCTCGCGGATCCACGGGACCGGAACAAGCGCAGTCGCCCGATCCTTCCGACATCGGCGAGGTTGTCTTCCAACAGGTCCTCCATTTCGTCAAACAGGAGCAGCGCGCGCGAATTGTTGCCGATCAGGCGCTGCGCCAGCCTGAGCTCCGAGAGCCGCTCCCGGCGCGAAGGCTCACCGCCGTATTCGTCCACCTCTCCGACGCTGTAGAGGGTCGCGCCCAGCCTGGTGGCGACTGCCTTGCAGAATTCCGTCTTGCCGGTGCCGGGCGGTCCATACAGCAGAATGTTGACTCCTGGTTTGCCGCTGCCCAGTGCACCTTTCAGGAGCTTCTCGATGTGGTCACGATCAACGGCGAAGTGATTGAAGTCCGTCCATTCGAGATCGGGCGGCGGCGCGGCGTCCAGCAGCAGACGGGTGACGTCAACGTTGGCGTTGCCCGGTGCTGTGGCCAGTCGGCCGAGCCGGTGCGGGATTTCAATGTCACCATCGTCCTCGATCGAGACGAGTCCTGAACGGACCAGAGGCGCGTCGTCCCGCAAGCGGGAGTGAATGGTGTTGGCGGTCAGTCCGAGAATCAAGGACATCGCCCAGCCGTGAAGATTGAGCACGTTTTTCGATCTTCCCGGAGCCTCCAGGATATCGTCGATCATGGACTCGAACGTCACACGTGTCTTGTAGCGCAGCAGCAGCTCGAGGATGTCGAGATCCGTCCGATTGAGCCCGGCGGACGTCCCGAGCCGCTTCAATCGCAGGGACGTCCGGTCACGTCGGGCCGGAACGGTTGAACATTCCGTCCGCAGGGTCTGCTCGATGCATCGCAGTTTCTCCGGGGAGATCTTCTCCTCGTCCGGATCCGGTTTCGGACGCCGCCTCTTGGGGACTCTGGCCAAGCGGTTGTCCCGATTGGCGAACCAGTTGACCAGTTCTCGGGCTTCCGGATCCGTGCACTTCAGGCCCGAGGCGATGTTGGCGAGATAGGACGCAAGCAGTTTTCGTTCGTAAGCGGTCAGCATGGTTCGTTCCGATTCGGCGTAGGGGAGCCGCCTAACAGAGGAGTGCGTCATATTTGGTCGCATTTGTTGACGCGGTGGGCAAAAAACTCGGCGGGATCGACTGGTTTTGGGGGTCGTCGGTTCGCCCCTCGGAACTCGTGCACGGAAGTCGTCCAGACACCATCGGGATGCATCTCGCCGCTACGGAAGAAACTGTGAATTCTGAAAGTCACACCGGCAATCTGGCCAATGCGCCTGCGTGAGGTGATTTCACCGCAAGAGCATCGCGGAGCGGTCCAGATCTTACTGGAACGATTCCTGTCGTGCGTGCCAAAACGAACCGAAGTCACATACGGGGCCGGGTTATGTCCGGAGTGACGCGATGTCTCCGCAGGTGCGGTCCGGGCATCAACGGCGGTCGCGCCAAGGCAGCCGTGGCGTCGACATCCTGCTCAGAGCGGCGCAATATCGCCTTTGGCACGGCGCGCATGGAACTCGCTTTCGAACGCGAGAAACCGCCCGTCCCTGATGGCATCGCGGATTCCCGACATGAGTTCCTGATAATAGTGCAGATTGTGCCAGGTCAGCAGCATCCCCGAAATCATCTCTCCCGCGCGGAAGACGTGGTGCAGGTAGGCCCGACTGTAATTCCGGCAGGCGGGACAGGTGCACGTGTCGTCCAGCGGGCGCGGATCGTTCGCGTGCCTTGCGTTCTTCACGTTGACGGTGCCCCGGCGCGTGAATGCCTGACCGGTGCGGCCGGACCGCGAGGGCAGCACGCAATCCATCATGTCGATTCCGCGCTTTACGGCTCCGACAATGTCATCTGGCTTGCCAACGCCCATGAGATATCGCGGTTTGTCGCGAGGGAGCATTGCAGGTGCATGATCGAGCACGTCAAACATCGCGTCCTGACCTTCTCCGACGGCCAGGCCGCCAATCGCATACCCATCGAATCCCATGGCCACGAGCGCCTCGGCGCTTTCTTCCCGCAACTCCCGGTTGAGACCACCTTGCTGGATTCCGAACAGCGCGTGTCCCGATCGTTCTCCAAGCGCAGCCTTCGATCGCTCCGCCCAACGCATCGAAAGTCGCATGCTCTTCGCGATCGCCGTGTCGGGTGCGGGCAGGGCAGGACACTCGTCGAAGCACATGACGATGTCACTTCCCAGCAGGCGCTGGATCTCCATGGATCGCTCCGGCGAAAGCATGTGCCGGGAGCCGTCGATATGAGACGTGAAACGGACGCCTTCTTCGCTCACCTTTCTCATGCCGGCGAGGCTCATGACCTGGAACCCGCCGGAATCCGTAAGGATCGGCTTGGGCCAGTTCATGAACCTGTGAAGCCCGCCAAGATCCGCGACCCGCTCGGCACCGGGCCGCAGCATCAAGTGATACGTGTTGCCGAGGAGGATGTCCGCGCCCGTCGCCGCAACGCTTTCGGGCAGCATGGCCTTCACGGTGCCCGCAGTGCCAACAGGCATGAACGCAGGGGTTCGCACGTCGCCCCGCCCGGTCTTGACCACGCCTGCACGCGCCGCGCCGTCCGTGACGTTCAGCTTGAAGGAAGGGTTGTCTGTCATGGGGCGAACCCGGTTCAGGCCGAAAGCTGCGCCATGAACTCCTCGGGAACCTCGAGATTCGCGGTCACGCGCTGGATGTCGTCGTCGTTCTCCAGCGCGTCGATCATGCGCAGGAGTTTCTGGAATCCCTCAAGGTCCAGTTCGGCAACGGTCGTGGGCTTCCAGATCAGCCTGGTTGATTCTGCCTCGCCCAAGTCCGCATCGAGCGCTCTGGAGACATCGTTCAGTTCTGCATCGGCAGTCAGGATGACGTGACCGTCCTCGCCGGACTCAATGTCCTCCGCGCCGGCTTCAATGGCCGCCATCATCACCGTGTCATCATCGCCGACCGTTGCCGG
This sequence comes from Silicimonas sp., assembly GCA_022824315.1. GTDB lineage: Bacteria > Pseudomonadota > Alphaproteobacteria > Rhodobacterales > Rhodobacteraceae > JAJEFO01. The sequence continues at coordinate 13,662 of JAJEAC010000052.1, read as the reverse complement.
GTAGACGATTTCGCCCTTGCGTTCGAACATGAAGCTCACCGATCCGGTCTCGCCGAGGTTGCCGCCGTGCTTGTCGAAGCAGGCGCGCACCGTTGACGCGGTCCGGTTCCGGTTGTCGGTCAGTGCTTCGACGATGACCGCAACGCCGCCCGGTCCATATCCTTCGTAGCGGATTTCCTCGAATTCATCGCCGTCCCCGGCCAGGGACCTGGAAATCGCGCGAGCGATGACATCCTTGGGGACCGAGTTCAACTTCGCTTCCTTCACGGCCAGCCGCAGTCGTGGATTCTTCTCCGGGTCCGGATCACCGAGCTTTGCCGCAACGGTGATTTCCTTGGAGAGTTTCGAGAACAGCTTGGACCGGGCCGCGTCCTGACGTCCCTTGCGGTGCTGGATGTTCGCCCATTTTGAGTGGCCGGCCATCGCGTTTCTGTCCCTTTCGCCTCGCGGGTTGACCGAGGATATAGGGCAGGTGGCGACTTGCGTGCAAGGGTAGGATGATCCTGATCAGCGTACCGCTTGTTGGGTTTCGCCTTCTATGGACCCGAGCGCGAAGTGCTGCTACAAATTGTAGGGTGAATGCTCGGGACCCCAAGATAAGTGGCTCGTTGCCGACAATTCGACGCTTGGACGATGCGGCGATCAACCGCATTGCGGCCGGGGAGGTTGTCGAACGACCCGCCTCGGCCGTGAAGGAACTTGTCGAGAACGCGATTGATGCCGGAGCGCGCCGCATTGCGGTCGCCGTGGCCGAGGGCGGAAAGCGATTGATACGGGTGCAAGACGACGGTTGCGGCATCGCCGAGGATCAGTTGCAGCTTGCTCTCTCGCGCCATGCGACCTCAAAGATCGACGGGTCAGACCTGCTGAACATTCACACGCTGGGATTTCGCGGCGAGGCGCTGGCATCGCTTGCCGCAGTCGGGCGGTTGAGCGTCACGTCCCGACCTGAGGGCCGGGATGCGGCCGTCATCGAGGCGACTGCCGGGACAGTGGAACCGGCGCGCCCTGCCGCGGGTGCTCCGGGCACGATGGTGGAACTGCGGGATCTCTTCTTTGCCACACCGGTTCGCCTCAAGTTCCTTCGCAGCGAACGTGGCGAGATGAAGGCGGTCACTGACGTCGTGAAGCGGCTGGCAATGTCGGAGCCGTATGCAGGATTCGAGCTTGTCGACCATACCGACGAACCGCGCAAGGTATTCGTCGTCCGCGCGGAGACCGGCGATCCCGTTCAAGCACTGTCGGGCCGGATCCAGGCCATTCTCGGGAAGGAATTCATCGAGAATGCCATTTCCATTGATGCCCGGCGCAGCGGCCTGCACATGACCGGATTTGCGGCATTGCCGACATATTCGCGCGGCTCGGCAGTGCATCAGTATTTTTTCGTCAATGGCCGCCCCGTCCGCGACAAGCTCTTGATCGGCGCCCTGAGAGCCGCGTATTCGGACGTGCTCAGCCGGGATCGGCACGCCGCCGCCGCGATCTTCATCGACTGCGAGTCCTCCTTGGTGGACGTGAACGTTCACCCGTCAAAGTCCGAAGTGCGCTTTCGCGAACCCGGAGTGGCGCGCGGGCTTGTCGTTTCCGGCCTTCGGCATGCGCTTGCGGAGGCGGGTCACCGGTCCTCCGGCACGATCGGAACCGATGCCCTTGGCGTGTTTCGCGCACCGCCAGGAGAGGCGCGTGTTTACCAGATGGACCACGGGCCCGGACGCGGGCCAGCACAAGTCGTCGAGCAGGAATACCGCAGCGATGGTGGTTTCCTGCAGGACAGGGACGGGGTCGCCGCCGGTCGCGTCGACTCCGCAGATTCCGAAGGCGAGGAACTGGATTTTCCGCTGGGTGCGGCCCGCGCTCAATTCCACGAGAACTTCATACTTGCCCAGACCCGGGACGGCATCATCCTGGTGGACGCGCATGCGGCCCATGAACGCCTCGTCTATGAAAAGCTGAAAGCGCAGATCGCCGAGGCCGGAGTCGCTCGGCAGGCGCTTCTCGTCCCGGAAATCGTTGAACTTGGTGAGGCCGCAGCGGACATCCTGGAACACGCGGAGGAACTGCTGGAACTCGGGCTTTCGATCGAGCCGTTCGGGCAAGGGGCGGTTGCCGTTCAGGAGACACCGGCGATCCTCGGTCCGGTCGATGCCTCACGGCTTCTAAAGGACATTGCCGATGAACTTGAGGAAGGTGGGACGTACGGCACGCTCAAGGCGCGGATCGACGCAGTCCTGTCTCGCATCGCCTGTCACGGCTCGGTTCGGACGGGTCGGTTGATGCGTGCAGAAGAGATGAACGCCCTTTTGCGCGAGATGGAGGCAACGCCAAACTCAGGTCAATGCAATCACGGGCGGCCGACATACGTGGAATTGAAGATGCAGGACATTGAAAGGCTCTTCGGTCGGAGGTGACGCTCAGGGACGCGACGGCAGGACTGACGGGTCGAGCGTGGAGATGGCCGTTTCAGCAGGAACCCGGACGTGATCTTCAGCCAGGATCTGGACAGGACGTTGGCGGTCCAGGGCGCGCCTTGCACATGGCATCTATCTGCGCAGCCGCGCCTTTCGCCCGCCACGCCGTCCTGGCAATCGCGACTTTCGATCTGGCAGTTCGGCAATGATCCTGTCGCGTTCCGCGGGAGTCATCTGGCCCCATTGCGCGATCTCTTCGCCCGTGCGGTGACAGCCGAGGCAGATCCCGGCATCAGGATGTATGAGGCACACCTGGACGCAGGGGCTCTCGATGTCGTCGCGTTTCCAGAGGTCGTCGCTCATGTCGCCCCCATGTTGCAGATCCGGTCCAGCGCTCCCTGTAGAATGAAGGAAGCGGCAACGTGATCAATGACCTGTCCGCGACGCCTGCGCGACATGTCGGCCTCCAAAAGTGCACGTTCCGCTGCCACTGTCGAGAGCCGCTCGTCCCAGAAGCCAATGGGAAGTTCGGTGGACCTCGCGACGTTTCTCGCGAATGCTCGTGTCGCTTGACAGCGGGGGCCCTCCGAGCCGTCCATGTTGAGCGGCAGTCCCAGTATCAGCCCGACGACCTCCCGTGATGCGCAGATTTCCATGAGAGCCGAGATGTCTCGTCCCAGCTTGGTTCTGCGGATTGTCTCGACCGGGCTCGCCACGGACCGCCGCGTGTCGCTCGCGGCGACACCGATCGTTGCGGTTCCGAGATCAATGCCGGCCAAGGCGCCGGAGGCGGGCAATTCCGCCGCAAGGGCATCAATTTCGTCAAAGATCATTCGGCAATCCCGGATCTCGCACCCGCATCGCGGATGATTGCCATAGCAGACGCGTCGTTGCCAAAGACCTTCTTCGCTTCGGCATAGACGTTTCGTGCCCGCTGCTCTTCTCCCAGAACGACTAGCGACCGGACAAGTTGTGCCCACTCTTCCGGCCCACCGCCTTCCTGCGCAAGGCGCGCCGCAAGACCCTCGACCATTCCGCGGATCATGGCGTCCCGGTCTTCAGCCTCCATGTCTTCTGCCGCTTCGATTTCGGCGGCTGTCGGACCTCGGATGGCGGGCGGTTCGTATGTCACGCCGGCCCTCGCAGCTACATCGACGATTCCGGCGCGCAGCACAGGCACCCAGGGTTCGTTCTCCTTGCTGGTCTCAAGCAGGTCACGCCAAATTGGAAACGCGAGATCAGGCCTGCCGACCTGCACATTCAGCAGTCCGAGAAAGTAACGTCCCGTGCGGTTCCCGGGGTCGCGGGCAAGGAGGCGAAGGACATGTTCCTCTGCTTCCGGAGAAACGTAACCTCCCGCCGAAAAGACCATTATCTCGATCATGGCAGCGAGATCGCTGGCCGTGACTTCGGCTCCCTTCGCGGCAAGGAGCTGCTCTTGCGCCCGGCGCGCGGCGGCAAAATTTCCCAGCCGGGCCTCGTTTCTGACAAGAAGCGTGAGGCCCTGGATGTCGGCAGGGCGCTCCTTGACGGCCGCTCTGAGCCGATCCATCAACTCCGGAAAGCCCTCGGCCACAGCCTCGGGGCTAGGAAGATTCGGGGCCGCAATCGTTTCGGCCTCGATCTGGTCCGGTCGATTCTGGGCGACCGCTTCCAATGCGGCCAGCCTTGAGTTCATTGGAAGACCCGGCTTTCCAGGCGCGCCCTGCGTCAGGTAGATGCCGACCCCACCCGCAAGCAGCGTCGCAATGATGATCCCTGCGGCGAGTCTCCGGTTTCCGGGAGCATGTTCGTCACGTGCCTGCGCACGTTGATCGGCATCCAGCAGCCTTCGGGAAACCTCAAGGCGTACCGCTTCCGCTTCGGCCTCTGCAAGCACGCCACGCGCCGCGTCTCGCGCCACCTCGTTCAACTGGTCGCGATAGACCTGCACATCCGAAGCGGCACCGTCTGTCTTGTTGAGGTGCGTGCGCATCGACGCACGGACCATCACGGCGGCGACTCCCGCAATGATGAGACATGCCAGCACCCAGAACATCATGGGCTCCACTTAGTCCGCCTTTTGTCCGGCGGGAAGACCCGCTACGAAATCCGGTGTCGCGAAATGACTTTCTCGTGCCGCTTGCCGTCCGGCGTCTCATCGGGGATTCTGGGAGAGAGACGGCGAGTCGACGCCACTGAATTGCGAGTTGAAAAACATGGGTCACTACTCGGCCTTGGCGATAGCACGGGAAGCGTTCCGGGATCACCGGGGCTGGCAGCGTGCGTGGAAGAGTCCCGAACCAAGGCGGCGCTATGACGTGGTCATTGTCGGTGCGGGCGGGCATGGATTGGCGACGGCGTATCATCTTGGCAAGAACCACGGCATCACGAACGTCGCCATCCTGGAAAGAGGCTGGCTTGGAGGGGGCAACACGGGTCGGAACACGACGATCATTCGCTCGAACTATCTTCAGGACGCCTCGGCCGCGATCTACGAAAAGGCGCGTTCGCTCTACGAGACGCTGAGCCAGGACCTGAACTACAACGTCATGTTCAGCCCGCGCGGCGTCATGATGCTGGCCCAGACCGAACACGAGGTTCGCGGCTACAGGCGGACAGCGCATGCCAATGCGCTTCAAGGGGTGGAAACGGAATTCATCGAGCCCCGTCGCGTAAAGGAACTCTGCCCGATCATCGAGATCCGGGGCCCGCGCTATCCGGTGCTCGGTGCGCTTTGGCAGCCAAGGGGCGGCACCGCGCGCCATGACGCGGTGGCCTGGGGATATGCCCGCAGATGCTCGGCGATGGGCATGGACATCATCCAGAAGTGCGAGGTCACGGGCATACGCACGAGCGGTGGCGAGGTTCGTGGCGTCGTGACGACGCGTGGCGACATCGATTGCGGCAAGCTCGGGATCGTGGTCGCCGGCCATTCCGGTCATCTGGCGGAGATGGCGGGATTCAGGCTGCCCGTCGAAAGCGTGGCACTGCAGGCGCTGGTCAGCGAGCCGGTCAAGCCGTGCATGGACGTGGTGGTCATGGCAAACACCGTCCACGGCTACATGAGCCAGTCCGACAAGGGCGAAATGGTGATCGGCGGGGGCGCGGACGGGTTCATCAACTACACGCAGCGGGGCTCCTTTTCGCACATCGAGGAAACCGTGCGAGCCCTCGTGGAGACCTTTCCGATGATCTCGCGCCTGAAGATGCTTCGCCATTGGGGCGGTATTGTCGACATGACGGGCGATCGTTCGCCCATCCTGTCCCGGACGCCTGTCGGCAACCTCTTCATCAACTGTGGCTGGGGAACCGGCGGATTCAAGGCGATTCCGGGATCCGGGTGGGGCTTCGCGGAGCTCATGGCAAAGGGCGAAAGCCCGCTTTGCGCGGATCTCGGGCTCAATCGCTTTCGCGAAGGCCGCTTCATAGACGAAAGCGTTGCAGCCGGCGTGGCGCATTGATGGAGGCGTTTCGGTGAAAGAGACGGCAGGAACTGAAGAAGCGAGGGCGTTTCAAGCGTCGTCCTGCTACGGCTGCTGCACGGGCCCGTCCGGACGGCACGTGCTTCGGCGAAGGAAGCGCGGGGGCGTGACATGCTGATCCTGACCTGCCCCTATTGCGGAGTCCGCTGCGACGAGACCGAACTCGCGCCCGGCGGCGAGGCCCATCTGAAGCGTTTCGGACCTGGGTCATCCGACGAGGAGTTCGAGGACTATCTGTTCATGCGCGCGAATCCCAATGGTGTTCATTTCGAGCGCTGGCGTCACGTCTACGGCTGCGGCAAGTGGTTCCACGCGGCGCGGAACACGGTGACGCTCGAGGTCTACGGAACCTATTCGGCGCAGGTCCACGCGCCTCCGCAGGAGATCAGGGATGCAGTCTCGAACAGGGTGCCTGGATGGCACTGGAAGGACGAATCGTGAGCCGTCGCCTTCCAAAAGGCGGCCGCCTGATCGACCGTTCGAGACCGCTCGGGTTTTCCTTCAACGGCAAGGAAATGCGGGGATATGCCGGCGATACGCTGGCATCCGCGCTTTTGGCCAAGGGGCAGGTGCTCGTGGGGCGATCGTTCAAGTACCACCGTCCCAGAGGGGTTGTCACAAGCGGATCGGAAGAACCCAATGCGCTGGTGGGCCTTGGTCGCGACGGATCCTTCGAGCCGAATGTCCGGGCCACGACGACGGAGTTGTTCGAGGGCCTCGAGGCCCGGAGCCAGAATCACTGGCCAAGTCTGGAATACGACGTCGGTGCGATCAGTTCCATGCTGTCGAGGTTCTTGCCGTCAGGATTCTATTACAAGACATTCCTTTGGCCGCGTGCATTTTGGAAGCATGTGTACGAGCCGGCGATCCGACTTTCGGCCGGCCTTGGAAGGCCCCCGAGGCGGCGTGACGCCGATCACTATGAGCACTTTAATGTAACCGTTGATGTGCTTGTTATCGGGGGAGGAATATCAGGGATTTCCGCGGCGTCGGCGGCAGCGGAGACTGGTGCGGACGTGCTTTTGGTGGAGCAGGCCTCCACCTGGGGCGGCCGGGCCCCGATCGATGGCGTCAGGATTGACGGGTTGGGCGCCGAGGAGTGGACAGGGAGCACTCTGAAGTCGCTGCAATCCCTGCCGAATGTGCGCATGCGCACTCGCACGTCCGGAGTCGGTATCCATGACCATGGATACGTCCTTCTTCATGAGCGCCTGACCGATCACGCCCCTGATCATTCGGTGCCGCGCCACCGTCTCTGGAAGGTCAGGGCGGGCCAGATCGTGGCTGCGACGGGAGCCATTGAACGTCCCTTGAGCTTTCCCGGCAACGACCGTCCGGGCTGCATGCTGGCAAGCGCAGTGCGTGACTATGTTGTGAACTACGGCGTGGCTCCCGGCGAGAGGACGGTGATCGTGACCAACAACGACGATGCGTATCGGACTGCACTGACCTTGCGGGAGGCGGGTCTTGGCGTCCCTGCAATCCTGGATGCCCGCCAGGAGGCGACCGGCCCTCTAGCGACGGCCGCGCGCGACGCGGGCCTGACCGTGAGACCCGGCTGCGGCATTGTCGATATTGTCGGTCGCGACCGTGTCGAAAGGGTTCAGGTATGCAGCCAGGATGGTGACGGAGAGGTGATCGACGAGATCCATGCGGATTGTGTGGCGATGTCGGGCGGCTGGTCGCCGGCCGCTCACCTCTGGTGCCATGCGGGTGGCAAGCTTTCGTGGAACGACGAAGCGGCCCACTTCGCTCCGGATCCGGCACGTCCTCCGACCGGGGCCGACGGCGTGGCCATGATGCAGGCTGCCGGCAGTGCGACCGGTGCAATGCATGCCGGCGCGGTTCTTGAAAGCGCTCACGCGGCGGGGGTGGCTGCGGGGCAAGCGCTCGGAAACGGTCGCGGCAGAAAGCATGGTCGCGTTCCGGAGGGCGAGGACGAGGCACACCATCCCATGGAACCCGTTTGGCTCGTGCCTGCGCGCGCGCCTTATGCCAAGCGGGCGAAGTCGTGGCTGGATTTTCAGAACGACGTCAAGGTTTCCGACATCGAACTGGCGGCACGCGAGGGCTACGAAAGCGTCGAACATGTCAAGAGATACACGACGCTCGGCATGGCGACGGATCAGGGCAAGTTAAGCAACATCAACGGTCTGGCGATCCTCTCCCGGGAACTGGGGGTGCCGATCGAGGAGGTGGGCACAACGACCTTCCGTCCGCCTTACGTGCCCGTGACCATGGGTGCGATCGCGGGCGAGGCGCGGGGCGAGCTTTTTCAGCCCGTGCGCAAGACGCCGATTCACGAGTGGCATGACGCAAACGGCGCCCACTGGGAACCGGTTGGGCACTGGCGGCGCCCTTACGCCTATACAAGGCACGGCGAAAGCGTACACGACGCAGTTGCGCGGGAGGTGCTGGCAACGCGTTCGGGGGTCGGGCTTCTTGATGCCTCCACGTTGGGCAAGCTTGTCGTGAAGGGCCCGGACGCCGCCCGGTTTCTCGACATGCTCTACACCAACATGATGTCCACGCTGAAACCCGGCAAATGCCGTTACGGCCTCATGTGCTCGGAAAACGGGTTCCTGATCGACGACGGCGTTGTTGCGAGACTCGATGACGACACTTGGCTGTGCCACACGACTTCGGGAGGAGCGGACCGCATCCATGCATCAATGGAAGAGTGGCTCCAGACGGAATGGTGGGATTGGAAGGCGTATGTTGCCAACGTCACCGAACAATTCGCCCAAATCGGAGTCGCAGGCCCCAGGGCGCGGGACGTGCTGAACGAGCTTGGTCCATCGATGGACCTCGGCAAGGAGGCGCTTCCGTTCATGGCCTGGACGGATGGCGCGCTTGGCAACATTCCCGTGCGCGTCTTTCGGATTTCGTTTTCGGGCGAGCTGTCCTTCGAAATTGCCGCACCGGCGGGACAAGGTCGGGCGCTCTGGGACAGGCTCTTTGAGGCGGGCAAGTCGTTCGGCATCACGCCTTACGGGACCGAGGCGCTGCATGTCATGCGCGCCGAGAAGGGTTTCATCATGATCGGGGACGAGACGGACGGCACGGTGATTCCGCAAGACCTCGGGCTTCATTGGGCGATTTCCAAAGGCAAGGATGACTTTCTCGGGAAGCGAGCCCAGGAACGCGAGCACATGGCCGATCCGCTGCGTTGGAGGCTGGTTGGACTTGAAACGCTTGATGGTTCAGTGCTTCCCGACGGCGCATACGCTGCGGATGAGGGCGTGAACGCGAATGGCCAGCGACGTACTCAGGGCCGCGTTACCTCGACATACCATTCGCCGACGCTTGGTCGAGGCATTGCCATGGGCCTTGTCGAACGGGGGCCGGACCGGATGGGCGAGATCCTGGAGTTTTCCGTCATCGACGGAGAGCCGATCAGGGCAAGGATCGTGAGCCCCGTATTTCATGACCCGGAAGGAGAGAAGCAGAATGCCTGAGTCCGTCACTCCCCTGGACGGCGCGACTTGCTCCGGGTTCGTCACGATCAAGGATGCCGGGCTGGCAGGCATGATCCTGCTCAGAGCCGATCTTGGTGACACGGACGTGGTTTCGGCACTGCAAGGTGCCGGATTCGACCTGCCTGACCCCGCGGAACTCGTCGGCGAGCTAGGGAACGGTGCTCTTTGGATGTCGCCGGATGAACTGATGATCCTGTGTGCACATGACGAGGCCGAAGCGATTGTGGCGACACTTGCGGAAGCGTTGAGCGAACTGCACGTGCTTGTCGCAAACGTGTCCGATGCGCGCGCCGTGTTTCGGTTGAGCGGCAATGGGTCGGCGGTTCGCGAGGTTCTAGCCAAGCTTTCGCCTGCCGATCTTCGGCAGGCCGCCTTGCCGCCTGGGCGCGTCAGGCGAACGAGGCTGGCGCAGGTCCCTGCGGCCTTTTGGTTTGCCAGCGATGACGAAGCAGTCCTCATTTGCTTTCGGTCAGTTGCAGGATACGTCCTTGAATTGCTCTTGAAGGTGGCGACACCCGGAAGCGAGGTCGGCCATTTCTGAGACAGGCGTCAGCCATGCCCGGATTCAGGCAGGCTCTTGGTACAGTGCCATCATGCGTGGCAGTCGGTGGTCCCTTGGAGACCCTTGGCGAAGTCCCGAACTTCAGGGGGCCATGTACCGACCTCCTGTGTGGACGCATGCCAGAATTTCCAAGGGCTGGCACGAACGCAACCGAGAGGGAATTCGAAAAGCCCAGGAACGACGTCTGGTTCCTGCCTGGTGCCGGAAGGAGTGAAAGCAGATGGGAATACACTTGCATTGGAGGAACCGGGAATGGGCGAATGCGGCGCGTCTCAGTTGCACGGGCAGGGGTGTCGGACTGCCCAAGACCCGAGAAACGGTTGTCTTGTCGACGTTACGAAGATCATGCGAACAGCATCGTTTGGCGGGCGCATTGGCAGCCGGAGCCGCCATTGCGACAGGGGAATCTGCGGAGTGCCGACCGCGGTTGTGACCCGCCCCCGTTTCGCGAGTGCAAGTGTGGCAGGCTGCATTCGCGGCCCACACTTGATGCGCGGCAGGGCACATGGTAGCAGGAAAGGGCAGGCTCAGATGTTGGCGAAAGAACCGGGGGCAACGTAATCGCATTATCAGTGCCGTTGCCAGTGGGCATTGTGTGCCTGAAGCTACGGACCCGGATGCTGCCAAAGGAGGAATTGATGATGCACGTGTCTCGTTTTCGTTCCAGCCAGGTGCTGCCGGTGATCCTGTTCGCCTTCGCGGCACTCCTGTTCGAGCCATCGACCGGGCACGCAGCAGAAAGCGCCGAGGAAGCCGGGCTCAGGATCGCCAGCGAATCCCGCGAAAGCCAGAGGGGCTTCGGGAACTTCACTGCGGGCCTTGAGATGATTCTCCGCAATAAGCGGGGACAGGAGAGCCGCCGGGAACTCCGCATAAAAGTCCTCGAGGTGGCTGACGAAGGAGACCGCACGCTGATCGTCTTCGACCGTCCCCGTGATGTCAGGGGCACAGGGTTCCTCATTCATTCCTTTAAGCGGAAGCCGGACGGGCAATGGCTCTATCTCCCGTCCCTGAAGCGGGTCAAGCGGATCAGCTCTTCGAAACAGTCCGGATCCTTCATGGGAAGCGAATTCTCTTATGAGGACATGGGAACGCCCGAAGTCGAGAAATTCACCCACCGCCTTCTGCGCACGGAACGATGCGGTTCTCGCGAATGCACCGTCAGCGAACGCGTTCCGGTCAACAAGGACTCGGGCTACTCACGCCAGTTGATCTGGCAGGACGGGGAGTACCGCACCGTCAAGGTTGAATTTTACGACCGCAGGAATGCGCATCTCAAGACGATGGTCGCCGAAGGCTACAAGCAGTATCTCGGACGCTTCTGGCGGGCCAGCAAGCTCACGATGAAGAACCACCTCACTGGCAAGAGCACCGAACTGCTGTGGTCCGACTACGAGTTTGGAACTGATCTTGACGCGGGCGATTTCACTTCAGCGGCTCTCCGCCGGGTTCGTTAGAGAGGCCTCCGCGGGACCAGAATGATTGGGGAATTATATACGAAAGTCCCATCGTTCGATTTCGAGGTTGCGCTCGCGGTGGAAACGGGGCGGGAAGACCGAGCATGAGGGCGAGGCGTTGCCTTTCCGATCTCGGCAAAAGAGCTGTAGGGCTGCGGCCCCGCGGAGCCGCCCCGCTGCAGGGGCAGACATGACGCGGCGTCCGGGATTGGCGCATCTGCACGGCGAGGAGCGTTGGCGTTGGCCACTTCGACGACCCGTGAAATCAATGCGAAGTCTCAATGGGACTTTCGCATATAATTCCCAATGATTGGTGCGAGAGAGGGCAGTCGGCCGGTTCTCGCTGGAATCTGCATCTGACGGAGCTGGTCACGGCCTCTTCGAAATTCCCGGGCGGTTCACTTTCCCGAGCAGCGCGTGCTCGCCGTACAGGCATCGTCCGATGGCGAGTGGCAAATGTCGCAGTCATGCCTCTTTCATCCTGCCACGGTCACGTTCGTGAGAAGCCACGCGACCTGGCGGCGGCTCAACGGCACGGCGACCGGCCCCCCGCTCGCCGACAGAACGGGACCGTAGCGGCGGCGCGCGCCCGTCGGGTGACCGTGGGAGGGAGCAGACGAACTTGCCCGGCGACGCGGGAACATTGTGGTCCGTCAGCCTCCTTGCAGCAGGTCTTCAAGCAAAACGCTTCGGTCATACGATATTTCAGAGGCTGCAGAGCAGTGTCGCGACAATTGCGTACCAGTGTTCACCGAATCTACATGGTTAAGCGGGATGCAATTGTGCCACTTTATGGGTGCAAAGTGCTGACTTTCCAGCAAAAAGGGCACACGTTTCCGAAGGGAAGTGAGTTGTCGGGAACTTGCAGAGGTTGCCGCTCCCGTCCCAACAAAAGGGCCGTATCCGGGCTTGACTCCAAGCATGGATGCCTTGCCGCGCGATCATGGAGGAACATGGCAGGGAGGAATGCGTCGGCCTGATCCGCGCAGTGCCGCAGCTGTTTCGGTTACGTTCGAACTTTCTCCGGCAATTCGCCGGATGTTCAGAATCCGGGCGGCCACCCGGCCATCAACCGTGAGTGCCGGGAATTGCCGTTGGCAGACGGCGATCAGGCTGCCGGGGAGTGCTGAGAACTGCTCTGCAGCCGTTGACATCATGCCTGCAGTTGAGTCTAAATTTCATGCAATCTTGCGGAGGGCGAGGACAATTGGTCCATTGGTGACTCACGAAACAGCAATTGGAACTGACGAGGGGGCGTCGGCGCTGAGTCTGCCGGAAGAGTTGCTGCTCGTTTTGCTGGACGAAGAGAGGGGTTATTTTCGTCAGGTACCAGGCTGGAACCTGAACTGCGCAATGGTCGGTGCAGCGCTGGGTGAACTGTCGCTGCTCGGTCGCATCGACACAGATCTGGATTCGCTGTCTCTGTTGGATGCGACCGACACCGGAAATCCTCTGCTCGACCCGATCTTGCGGGAGATTGCGACCGAAACGGAACCACACGATGCGCGCTACTGGATTGAGCGGCTTGCTCCGCAGTCCGATTCAGTGATCTCCCAAGCGCTGGATGGGCTCGTTCGGCGACAGATTCTCAACGTCCACTCTGGCGGTTTCTATACCTTTCCCAAGCGCCTGAGGCCGGGCGAAACACCGCCGGTAAATGGTCAGCTGGCGGGCGAGTTCGTAAAGGCCCAGCTGATTAGGATCATCTTCACGGACGAGATTCCGGGTCCGCGTGACGTGATTGTCGCCGGTCTCGTCAATGCCTGCCATGTGTTCCATCTGATGTATCAGATCGACGAGGAGGTGGAAAAACGGATTCAGCTTGTCTGCCAGATGGACCTCATTGGCCAAGCGATTGCGGCAGCGGTTAGCCAGAGTATCCTCGCGCCTTCGCTTCGCCGGCCCTCGCTGACCAAACCCATTCCGACCGTGTCTCTGCGTGATCTCGTGTTCAACCGCGATCTGCGAGAGGGCAGGCTGCCGGCAGGGTTCGCCAATTTGGCCGACAAGTACGGTCCAGTGTTTGAGCTTCGCCTCCCGTTCCGCCAGAACGTGATTGTCCTGGCAGGGTTGAAGACGAATGAATGGGCCCATCGCATGGGGCGGGTGTACTTGCGGTCGAAGGAGTACTTCGAGGGCGTCGACAAGGCGTATGGCGTGTCGCGTTCAATGCACTCAATTGACGGTGCCGACCACTTTCGCTTTCGCAAGTCGTTGCATACCGCCTACTCTCAAAGGACTTTGACCAAGCGTCTGGACGAGGTCTACGAATTGGCCCGCGCGCACATGGCG
>JAJEAC010000055.1 GCA_022824315.1 Silicimonas sp. | reverse complement strand
CGCAGCATGATGCCGCGTGCGCCGTTCATGTCCCGGTCGACGACGTTGCTGCCGTCGGAGACCGTCTTCGCGCCGCCGAGCTTCCGGTCGACAATGCCGTCCCATGAGCGCGTCCTGCTGGTGCAGGCCTCGTCGGCGATGACGAGCCGCTTGCCGTACTTGCGTGCGCATCCACTCGAGCTTCCGCCTGAACCGGCAGTGCGCAAGGCCGAGCATCGAGCGCACGCTCCTCGTCCTGATCTTGCGGTCGGACTTCACGCTCGTCTCCTTCGTCTCGAAGGACGGCAGGAGGATCACGTCGAAGGCCTGCACGAGATCGCAGGCCACCCACCGGTGCAGGTCGTCGACAAGGTTCCGGACGCGGATCGCGAGCTTGTCTATGCGCTTCTGAAAGTGGCGCTTCCATTCACGGTGCCTCGCCTTCACGCGTCCTGACAGACGCGTCGCTGCCATCCAAGTGACGAAACCTACGCGATGTTCCCAGATTGTTCAATCCTGAATGTTGCGTTGCTTGCTCGATCATGTGGCGGTATCCGAGGCCTGTTCGGCAAGCATTTCAATCCACTGCTGAGCGGGGCATTCCGGGGTTTCCCCTTGCAGCAAGGATCGTCTCCAGCGGGTCGTGCTCTGCCACCCAGTGGCCCGGCCTGACTTCCTGAAGCTCTGGCCTGTAGCCAGGCTGCCCGCGTCGGGACGGCAAAAACCGGAGGGCGGCGTCCGGGTCGAGCGGCGAGGACAGCTCTCCGGGAACCCGAATTCGGTTCCGTGTCCGCTCCACCCGGGGGTCCGGGATTGGCGCAGCGGAAATGAGCATGCGGGTATAGGGGTGCTCAGGTGCCGAGTAGAGCGAGTCGCGTCCGGCGAGTTCGACCACCTGACCGAGGTAGAGCACCATGATCCGATGGGAGATGTCGCGCACCACCGAGAGATCGTGACTGATGAAGAGCATGGATAGGCCCATGTCGGCCTGAAGCTCTTTCAGAAGTTCGATGATCTGGGATTGAATCGAGACATCGAGGGCCGAGACGGCCTCGTCGCAAATCACGAGTTTCGGGCGATTGATCATCGCCCGAGCGATCCCGACCCGCTGGTTCTGGCCACCCGACAGTTCGTGCGGGTAGCGGTTGATCATCCGCTGGTCGAGGCCCACCCGCTCCATCATTTCGGCAACCTTGATCTTGCGTTCGCGGGACGTCAGTGCGGGTTGGAACGTCCGCAGGGGTTCTGCGATCGATGCGGCGATCGTCATCCGGGGATTGAGGCTCGCCAGCGGGTCCTGGAAGACGATCTGAAGGTCCCGCCGTTCCTTGGTGAGAGCCTTTCCCTCAAGCGTTGTCAGATCCTTGCCGAGCCATGTGACCGACCCGAATGTCTCCGGGAGGAGCCGCAGAACCGCGCGTGCCAATGTTGATTTCCCGCACCCCGATTCACCGACGATGCCGAGAGTCTCGCCCAGGGCAAGATCGAAGCTGACCCCATCTACGGCGGGAAGAATTGCGGCGCGTCCAAACAGCCCGCCGTCGAGCTTGATCGGAAAATTCACCTTCATGTCGCGGACCCTCAGGATCTCGCCCGTCGCCAAGACCTCGGGCGCGATCGGCGGCTTTGGCTGATCAAGCCTCGGCATCGAATCAAGGAGCATCTTGGTGTAGCCGTGCTGTGGTGCGTGGAAAATGTCCTCGACACTCCCTGATTCCACGTGGGAGCCCAGCCGCATCACCTCCACCCGATCGCACATCCGCGCCACCACGCCCATGTCATGGGTGATGAGCGCGATGGCGGTATCCTCTTCGGCCTGGAGCTTGGCCATGAGGTCGAGGATTTCCGCCTGCACCGTGGTGTCGAGCGCCGTGGTCGGTTCGTCTGCGATGAGAAGTCTTGGCGAGCAGAGCATCGCCATGGCGATCATGACCCGCTGGCGCATCCCGCCGGACAACTCATGGGGATACTCCCGGAGCCTTCGTTTTGCCTCCGCAATATGCACCCGTTCGAGCCAGTCAAGGCAGATGCGTTCGGCGTCTGCCCCCTTCAACCTGCGGTGGGTTGACAGCACCTCGCCCATTTGCTGCGCAACCGTCAGATGTGGGGTGAGCGCGGTCAGCGGATCCTGAAAGATCATCGCCAGCTCGGCTCCGCGCACCTGGTTCGCTTCCCGCGGCGTGAGATCCAGAAGCTCGCGTCCGGCAAACCGGATCGATCCGCTTGCGCGCCCGTTGTTGGCCAGAAGCCCCATGGCGGCGAGGAAGGTTTGACTCTTCCCCGCACCCGACTCGCCGACGATGCCGAGGCATTCGCCGCGATCGATGCGAAAACTGACGTCCCTGACAGCCTCTACGGCGCCGTCCTGCGTGTCGAAGCTGACCGAAAGGTTCTTGACTTCGATGACACTCATCAGCGGTCCTTCGGGTCAAGCGCGTCACGAAGCCCGTCGCCTACGAAAAAGAGCGAGATGATCGTGACGAGGAAGAAGAAAATCGGACATGCGATCTGCCAGGGCGTCCCGTAGAGTACCGTCCCGGCCCCTTCCGAGATCAGTGCGCCAAGCGACGTATTGGGTTCCTGCACGCCGAGGCCGAGGAACGAGATGAAGGATTCCACGAGAATCATCAACGGAACCAGGAGCGTTGCATAGACCACGACGATGCCCAGAAGATTCGGCACGATGTGGCGCAGGATGATGGTGAATCGGCCGACTCCGGCGGTGGTTGCGGCCTCGACGAATTCGCGGTTCTTCAGGCTGAGCGTTTGGCCACGCACGATCCGCGACATGTCGAGCCACGAGACGATCCCGATGCCTACAAAGAGCATGAAGAAGGATCGCTCGAACATCACCATCAGTAGGATGATGATGAACATGTAGGGAATCGAGATGAGGACATCCACGGCGCGCATCATCACGTTGTCGACCCAGCCGCCGACAAAGCCCGCGACCGCGCCGTAGAGCGTACCAATCACAACCGCGACCAAGGCCCCGATCACTCCGACGATCAGCGACGTGCGGGTCGCCTGAATCGTCCGAGCGTAAAGGTCGCGGCCAAGCCCGTCGAGACCGAAGTAATGGCCGCTGTCAATGGACGGTTGGCCGTCGCCCGCGATGTCGCCCATGCGCACCCAGTCGATCTCCTCAATCGACCACGTGGAGAAGAACGGTCCGACTATGGTGAAGATCACCACGAGGCCGAGGCAGATGAGCGCCCCGACCGCCGCATTGTTCCGGATGAACCGCCGCTTGGCGTCTTCCCACAGCGACCGGCCGCGGATCGCCTCGCCTTCGGCGAGCGCTTCGATGATCCGTTCGGACTGCGCGGTGCGGTGGACCATTTCAGTACCGGATTTTCGGATCGAGCCAGGCATAGGCCACGTCCACCAGGAGGTTGAAGAGTACCGTCAGCCCGCCATAGAGAATCGTGACACCGAGCATCACCGCGTAATCGCGGTTCAACGCCGAATCGACATAGGCCCGCCCGATCCCGCCGGTGGAAAAATAGACGTCGATCACGACCGATCCGGTGATCATCGCAACGAATGTCGGCCCGAGGTAACTGACCACGGGCAGCATCGCCGGTTTCATCGCATGCCGCCAGATCACCTTGTGCTCCGGCAGCCCCTTCGCGCGTGCGGTGCGGATGAAGCTCGAATTGAGCGTCTCGAGCATCGACGACCGCGTGATCCGGGTGATCGACGCCACGTACGACGTCGAAAGCGCGATCACCGGCATGATCAGGTATTGCCACTGACCGCCGTTCCAGCCGCCACCCGGCAGCCAGCCGAGCTGCCAGGTGAAGACGATGACCAGGATCGGGGCCATCACGAAATTCGGCAGCGCCTGGGCCGAGAAAGTCGCGCCGACCGCGATGTAGTCGAGCCAGGTGTTATGCCGGATCGCGGCAGCAACGCCGATGCCCATTCCCGCGAGCGTGGCGACGACGAACGAGATCAGCCCGTAGGTCAGGGTCACCGGAAACCCCTGGGCAATGATGTCATTCACGTCCCGGTCCCTGTAGGCGAACGACGGCCCGAAGTCGAAGCGGGTGACGATGCCAACGAGGTAGTCCCACATCTGCGTCCAGAGCGGCTGGTCAAGCCCGTAGCGCGCCTCGATGTTCGCCAGCACCTGCGGCGGCAGGGGCCGTTCGGAGGTGAAAGGGCCGCCAGGGGCAACCTGCATCAGGAAAAAGCACAGGACAATCAGGATGACCAGCGTCGGCACGGCCACGAGTATCCGCCGGATGATATAGGCGGTCATGCCGGGATCCTGGTCGTTATGCGGCGCTCGCCGACATGGCGCAGCCCGAATGACATCCGGTCACTCCGCGATCTTGTACAGATCTTTCGAATACCAGTTCTGTTCGATGTTGTTGATCGGCCATCCGCCCACATCGCTGTCCATCATGTAGACTCCCGCGTAGTGATAGATCGGGATGATGGGCACGTCGTCGGCAATCTCCTGTTCGACCCTGGTGTAGATCGCCTGGGTGTCGTCGGCGATTCTGGCCAAGGTCATCAGCTCGTCGACCATGGCGTTGGAGTACTTCCCGTCGTTGTAGCCCGACGGCGAGGTCAGAAGATCGAGGAAGGTCGACGCCTCGTTGTAATCCCCGCACCATGCACCGCGGGCGAGCTCGAAGTCCTGGTTGGCTCGGACTTCGAGGAAGGTCTTCCATTCCATGTTCGCCAATGACGTCTCGACCCCGAGCTTTTGTTTCCACATCTGGCTCATCGCCACGGCGATCTTCTTGTGTGACTCGGAGGTGTTGTAGACCATGTCGAACTTCAGAGGATTGTCAGGGCCGTATCCGGCTTCCGCCAGTAGCGTCTTTGCTCTTGCGTCTCGCTCGGCCTGGCTTATCGACGCGATTTCGACATCTGGAACCTCGAATTCCGCGGTCGCGGCCGGAGTGAAGGTAAACGCCTCGATCTGACCGCCGGCGAGGATGTTCTCCGTGATGATCTTGCGGTCCACCGCCAACGCCAGCGCTTTCCGCACGCGCACGTCCCTGAACGCCTCGGGCCCCGACGCGGAGAGGTTGAACGTATAGTAGTAGTTGCAGAGTCGCGGGAAGCTGATCGCCTCGCCCGGATATTCCTTCTGCAGCCACGGAAACTGGCCGGCGGGCACTTCGGTCCGGTCCAGTTCGCCGGCAAGCCAGCGGGTCAGGGCGGTGTTCTCGTCGTTGATGACAAGAGCCACGGTTTTCTCGAGAATGACGTTTTCGGCATCCCAGTACATCGGATTCCGTTCGCGGACCGAGCGTTCGTTCGGGATGTGCTCGGTCAGCACGTAGGCACCATTCGAGACGATGTTCTCCGGCTTCGTCCAATCCGCACCATGAGCTTCGACCACGGCGGGGTTGACCGGGAATGTCGTGGCGTGGGTGACCATCTGCGGGAAGTAGGGAAGCGGCTGCGAGAGCCTGACGACAAGCATCCTGTCGTCCGGGGCAGAAACGCCAAGCTCGTCCACGGGCACGTCGCCTGCGATGATCCCGGCGGCGTTCTCGATCGACATCAACTCCATGAACCAGGAATACGGAGAGGCCAGTTCCGGGCTCACGGCGCGTCTCCAGGCGTAAACGAAATCGCCCGCCACCACCGGGTCGCCGTTCGACCATTTTGCATCTTCGCGAAGGCTGAACGTGTATGTGAGCTTGTCGTCGCTCACGGTGTAGCTGGTGGCAGTGCCATGCACGAGGCTGCCCTGTGCATCCTGGTTCATCAAGCCTTCGAACAGGTCACGGACAATGTCGGATCCGGACACATCTTCGACGATCTGGGGATCGACCGAGCTGTGTTCATCGAGGACGCGGTACGTGAAGACCTGGTGCTCCGCAAGCGTTTCGCCGGTGACGGGGTGAGTTCCTGCGGCAAACGCTGATCCAGTCGTGGCCGTCGCACCCAGTAGCATGGCCACAAGAATCCTTGGCGTGGACTTCATGACGTTTCCTCCCTTTTGGGTCTGCCGCCCACAATGCGCGGCGTTCTTCCGTTGAGGAGCGAAAAGAGGTCCCAACTGAAGGCTCTCCCTGGCCAGGAAATTCGTGATGCCCGGAGTTCTTCCCGCTCCCTTGATGGGCACGGTATGGCCGCCTCTCGATCCTGGCAAGACCTGCGTTGCAAGGCTTGGAATCCAGTTTCCTTGATTATCAATGCACTACGTGTCGTCTTCGGACACGTTGCATCACGTTTCGCGGATTGCACAGTGATCGGCCCGGCATATGGCGTTCGGCAGACTGGCTCCAAGGCTGCGCCGCGGCTTGCGGACCGGTTTCGGGTGTCGTCGGCAATTCGGAAAGACGGTTGAGCGAGTTCAAACGGACCGCTGTCATTCCACGACCGAGACCTTTCTGCTTCTCCAATGCGGTGCACAGGAGCTTCCGAATCTGCAGCATTGCCTCTACAGGTGCTACTTGACACTGCGGGATTGGCGTAGAGAGCGTTGGCGCAATCCCGACTTGGGATTGCACCAAAGCCCAACGGTTGGCGGGAACACAATGGCGGTATTGTGGTCTCGGGCGCAGCGACGCATGGAAATGTCGCGCATCGGTTCATTTCAGGGCCGACACGGACGTCGCAGCAGTTCGCTGGAGTGCCATGCAGAGATTTTCGCAGGCCGAAGCTTGCTCAGGCGTAAGCGAACTGGATCGGCTGCGCCCCCTTCCAGAGCACGAGATTGCCGAGTTCCATTAGATTTTCCTGCCCGCTGGTCAGGGTGATAAAATGGTTGCCGGCCAACTGCCCCATCTTGGATGAAAAATCGACCCCGCCATAGGCGAGCAGTATCTCGGTCTCGCTGATTCCGCCTGGGTATAGGATGATATGGCCCGGGGCAGGGTGGCTTGTGTGGTTTTCGTATTCGACACCGAAGTCGTGGTCACCTAGCGGGATCCAGACACCCTCGCCGGACCAGCGTACATGCACGATCTGGCTCTCGTAGGGCATGACGGCCTCGAAAGCCGCACAGGTCTTCGGTGCCGCCTCCCGTTCCAGCCGGGCCTCGAAGGCGTAGGGCCCTGCATTTACGATCAGTTTGCACATTTTCATTCCTTTCATTCTTGCGAAAACCTATCCATCGAGAAGCGCTGCAGGTCCCGTCGCAAGAGGCCGGTGAGCGCAACGCTGGCAGCTTCCCGGCCCATCAATGGTCCGAGCGTGTAGCCGTTTGCCGCCGCCGCAATCGTGATGCCCGAACAGCCCGGAACCCCACCGATCAGCGGTGCACCGTCGATGTCGATGTTCATGGCCGCCCAGCTGCGGATCACCGACATTCCGGACAGTGCCGGTACGGTTCGGGCCGCAACCCAGACATTGCCCTCCAGGCTTTCAGGCAGAACGTGGGGCTGGCCGGCCGTATCGGTTTCGGCGGGCCATGCACCGCCGATAAGCACCGTTCCGGCGCGGGTCTGCTTCATCGTCAGATGACGGTCTGCATGGGCGATGAGGCAGGGGAAAAGCGGCGGGGCGGCATCCGTCACCACCATCTGGATGGGTGCGCCACGGATTGGCAGCATGACACCCAGCAGCGAGGCAATCTCGGCCGACCAGCCACCGGCAGCGATCAACACGCGCCGGGCTGAAACCCGGCCGCGAGAAGTCTGGATCTCGTATCCGTCGGCCTCACCGCGCAAGCCGGTGACGGCGGCCAGCTCTTCGATCCGCACGCCGGCATCCATCGCCGCCCGTGCCAGCGCCGAGGTCGCCACCAGTGGGTTGATCTTGCCTTCGCCCTGGCACCAGCCCGCAGCGATGATCTGATCGGAAATCGCAGGCGCGATCCTGCGGATGCACGCGGCCCCAATGACCTCGGTGCGAATCCCCACTTGAGCCTCGGCGGCGGCCTTCGCCTCCAGGAACTCGACCTGCGCCTCGTTTTCGGCCACCATCAGGCCGCCGGTGACATCGATTTCGAAATCCCCGCCAAGTTCGTCCTCGAGTTCGTGCCAGAGTTTGATCGATTCCTGCTGCAGCGGCAGAGTCCACAGCTGGGGCGAGCCGCCGGCAACCGCCTTGGCCCCGAAGTCCCAGGACAGGAGCTGCAAATGCAGGCTGCCGGCGTTGCCGCCGGAGGCCTCGCCATTGATCCGACCGCGATCAAGGCAGAGTACGCTGGCCCCTTGGCGTGCGGCGAAGAGGGCTGCCGAGATGCCCGTTATTCCAGCGCCAATTACCACGAGGTCCATGTTCCGGGTCGCAATCGGCGCGCAGACCGACGCTGCAGGTCGTGCGCCGGGGCTGCAGTCGCGGTGCCCGCCCCATTCCGGTTTCTCGACGGCAAGATGCGCGATCGGGACAGGACGCGCAGGAATCTGCGGGGCAAAGAGGGATTCGGGTCCCGGCCGGTGCCCGGCCTCCGCCAGTATCCGGATCAGCGGTGCAGTGCAGTATCGGCCCTGGCAGCGTCCCATGCCGAGCCTTGTGGCCCGCTTGACGGCGCCCGGGTCATGTGCACCTTCCGCAACAGCGGCGCGAACCGTGCCGGCGCGAACCTCCTCGCAGCGGCAGATCTCCACCCCGTCCCCGGGCAGGGCGCGCGGCGGTGCCCGGTAGAAGTCCCATAGTGCGTTCTGAAACCGGACAGCCCGGCTGACGTCGGTGCCAGCGGATGGCGCGGGCGGCACGGACTTGCCCAGATAGGCAGCTGCGGACTTGCCCGCATGCTCACCCTGAGATTCGGCGAGTGCCGCTCCGCCAAGCCCGCCGGCATCGCCCGCGATCCAAAGCCCCGGAACCGCGGTGGCACCGTCTGCCGCGCGCTGCGGCAACGCCAGCCCGGTCTCTGGATCGAGCGTCAATGGCACCCCGAATAGTCGCGCGAGTTCGGCCTGGGGAGCGAATCCTTCACCAAGGCACAGCAGGTCGGCTGCAACCTCGCGAGTTCGCCCGTCCGCCAGGCACCGCAGGCGGGCGCCTTCAACCTTTGCGGAACCCAAGACCGAGGCGACCTCCCAGCCGGCAAGGAAAGGCGCTCCACTTCTCATCAGTGCAAGCCGGTAGCCGAGGCCGTCACGGGCTAGTGCGGGACCGGCGATGGCAGCGCGCAGGAGCGCCGCGTTCGGGCGCAGGGCGGCGCGCTCGACCACTGCGGCCACTTCGCCACCGATTCGAACGAGTTCGGCACCAAGCTGCATGCCGAGCGGCCCATGCCCCGCCACAAGCACGCGCCCGCCGGGCCGGATGCCGTAGCGACGGATCAGCGTTTGGGCCGCGCCGATCGTCATGACCCCCGGCACGGTCCAGCCGGGAACGATCGTTGGCCGCTCGAGTGCACCGGTACACAGGATCACCGTCCGTGCCATGATCCGGGCACAAGCGGCGGGTCCCACGCTGCGCATGTCGAAGCCATCCGAACTGCGACGGGCAAACCAGACCGTTTCCCCCCAGCGAAATTCGGCGCCACTGGCCAGGGCGCGACGGCACAGGGCACTCCCACGGCGGTGCTGCCCGTCGGGAGGATTCTTGCCGCGGAAGCCCTTGCTGCGAGGCTTGAAGTACTGCCCGCCTGCTTCGGTACGCTCGTCGATCACCAGCACGCGAAACCCGGCTCGGCGTGCCGCGATCGCCGCGTTCAACCCGGCCGGACCACCGCCAAGCACCGCGAGATCGACGGAGATCTCGTCAGTCGCGGCTACAGGGCTCGTATCCGCGGACGGTGTCCCGGCACGGTCATCCTGAGTTTCAACCGCCATGTCCTGCCTCAACTCGGTCATGCAGGCGCGGCGCGAGCGTGTCCCGTCCACTACCACCAGGCATTCCTGGCATGCACCCATGCCGCAGAACAATCCACGCGCGCGTCCCGCACGGCTGGTTCCGAAGGTGAGGACACCGGCTTCGGACAGCGCTGCGGCGATGCTGTCGCCGGGCTGCCCGGTCAGCGGCTTCCCGTTCCACGTAAAGTGCAGTGTCACGGTTCTTCAGGCCATGACTTCAGGCCGAACGCCGACTGCGTCGAGCGCCGCGCGCACCTCGTCCAATTCGGCTTCGGGCAGCGGCAGGCGCGGAGCGCGCGGTGCGCCCATGGGAAACCCCATCATTCCCAGCGCAGCCTTCGTCGCGGATACGTAGCGATGGCCGCCCACGAGCCGGATCACCGGCAGAATCCGGCGATAGAGCCTGCGGGCCGCTTCGTAATCCTGTTCGTCGACCGTAAGTCCAAACAGCTTGGCCGAGGCTGCGGGAAGGATGTTGGAGCCGACGGCGACCCATCCTTCCGCCCCCTCGACGAAGCTTTCGAACCCCATGATTCCGCCGAAGACCGACATCCGTCCGTCGCACAACTCGATGATGTCGCGTACCCGCGTGACATCCATGGTCGATTCCTTGATGTAGTCGATGCCCTCGATTTCGGACAGCCGGGCCACGAAGGACGGCGTCAGGTCGACATTCGCGGTCGCGGGGTTGTTGTAGACCATGATCGGCAAGGTGGTGGACGCTGCAATCCGCGCATAATGCGTGATCAGCTCTTCCTCGGTAGGAGTTGAATAGAAGGGAGGGATGACCATTGTCCCGCTGGCGCCTAGCTCCTCCGCCATCCGGCAATTCCTGATCACGTCCTCGGTCCGTTCGGCCCCTGCCCCGATCAGAACGGGCACACGTCCCGCAGCCACATCGATCACGCACTTCGCCAATGCACGGCGCTCGGCCTCGTCGAGGGAGAGGAACTCGCCTGTCGAGCCAAGGGGAATCAAGCCGTGGATGCCTTCACGGATCTGCCAGTCGGTGAACCGTGCCTGGGAGTCGAGGTCAAGCCCGCCTTCGGCGTCGAAGGCGGTGACCATGACAGTGTACGTCCCACGAAAATTGTGTGTCATACCGAGCCCTCTGCCAGTGTCAGGAGTCGAAGTGGATTGTCTCGAAGGAGCGCCCGGATCAGCGCCTCGGAATACTCGAGACGTTCCATCAGCGGACGGACGTTTCTCAGAATGTGGCCGTAACCATGCCCACCCCAGCGCCGCATGCGTGTCCTGGTGCAAATGTCGTGCGAGACGAGCAGCTGCAAGGCGTGGCCGGCGGCAGCGAAACGCTCTATCAGGCGGAGCCGGCCGAGATCGGTGGGCAGTTCCACATCGGCGTCCATCCAATAGTGCGACTGCTCGATGCCGAAGAAATCCCATTCCACGTTGGCACCGCGGTCAAGGAGCGGCTGAATGCCGGTGCCGTCAGGATGCGTACGGTCCATGTGGCAGAGGACCACGCGGGTCAGGTCCGCCCCCTCGGCGGCGAGAATGTCCAGTATGCCGGCGCAGGCGTCACCGTGTCGCCCGGGATGCACGCTGATCGCGAAACCGGTGGCGCGATGTGCCCGTGCCGCGGCCCTGAGCGCACGCTGTTCCACCGGCGCAAGTGGCCAGGAACAGCCAATTTCACCGATCAGGCCGGCCCGGATCCCGGTGCCGTCAAGCCCGACCGTCAGTTCCTGAACAAACCGTGCGGCCAGGCCGTCGACGCCAAGCCCTTCGATGTCCCGGTCCAGAAAGGGGGCGGTATAGGTGCCTGCAGCGGCAACGACGTGTACTCCGCTCGCGCGGGCGACCGTTGCCAGCCCCTTGGCGTCGCGGGCGAGGCCTGCCACGGACTGGTCCACGACAAGTGCGCCGCCGTCAGCGGCGAAAGCGCGCAACTCGGCGATTGCGACGTCCGGGTCGGTCTGGTGCGCATTCGCAGCGTGTTCGTTGGAACGGTAGTCAATCTGCCAGCGATCCCAGGACGTGATCACGTCTTCGCGCCCCCCGACGGCACTCGGCGGAACGATGTCGAACAGCACGTGCTCGTGCATCATCGCCGGACCGACCTCCGCGACCGGCACGTCTCCGAGGACTGTGCGCACGAACCCCATGGATTTCAGTGCGTCAGGATCTTCGAAAGGAAGAGCTTGGTGTGCTCGCTCTTCGGGGCGGTGAAGAAGATCTCGGGGGAGGCTTCTTCCACGATCTGGCCATCATGCATCAGCAGTACGCGGTCGGCGGCGGCCCGGGCAAATCCCATTTCATGGGTAATCACGATCATCGTCATGCCTTGCCGCGAAAGGTCGATCATCACGTCCAGCACCTCGGAGATCATCTCCGGGTCCAGTGCCGAAGTCGGTTCGTCGAACAGCATGACCTTGGGGCGCATCGCCAGAGCCCGGGCAATGGCAACGCGCTGCTGCTGTCCGCCCGAGAGCTGCGAGGGAAAGGCGTCCTCCTTTTCCGGCAACCCTACGCGGTCCAAGAGTTCGCGCGCATGGGCTTCAGCCTCCTTGAGCGACACACCCGTGACACGGGTTGGCGAGATCGTGATGTTCGTCAGGACCGTAAGATGCGGAAACAGGTTGAAGGACTGGAACACCATGCCCATGTCACGTCGCTGCTTCGAGGCCCTTCCGTCGCCGAGCGGCACCAGCTTGCCTCCGGTTCCCTTGCGGTAGCCCATCAAATGGCCGCAAGCGTCTATGCGTCCCCCATCGATGGTCTCCAGGTTGTCGATGCAGCGCAGGAGCGTCGACTTGCCCGATCCGGAGCGGCCACAAATCACCACCACCTCGCCTTGATGCACGGTCAGGCTGACGTCCTTGAGCACGTGATTCGATCCGAAATACTTGTCCACGTTGCGGCATTCGACGATCGGTTCGCCCAGCTCACGGGCCTGGCGCACGGCGGTATCCCTGAGATTGGTCACTTCGCGGCCCCCTTCAGGCCTGTGCCGGGGCATCGCCGGCAAGCTCGCGCCTGCGTCGTCGGGCTTTGCCGTCGTCCTCGACGGGACCGAAGGGACGGTCGTAATGCGCCTCAAGGCGCTTCTGTATCTCGCCCCATACCGTGGTCATCAAGAGATACCAGCAGGCGGCGCAAAAATATGCCTCCAGCACGCGAAACTCGATTTGCGCAAGCTGCTGCGTCCGGCGGAACAACTCTTCCATTGAAATGACCGAAGCAAGCGAAGTGGTCTTGATCATCAGGTTGAACTGGTTGCCCAGGGGAGGAATGATCACGCGGGTCGCCTGCGGGATGATGATGTAACGCATCCTGTGAAACCAGTTCATGCCGAGTGCCTGGCTCGCGTCGGTCTGGCCCTTGCCCACCGAAAGAATGCCGGCGCGCACGATTTCGGCGAAATAGGCGCCTTCATGGAGGGTCAGCGCGATGATGGCGCTTTCGATGACGCCCAGCCGCAGGCCGACCTGCGGCAGCACCGTATAGATGATCACCATCTGCACCAGCAGCGGGGTGCCCCTCCACAGCCAAATGAATGCGATGGCGATGCGTCTCAATATCCAGATGTTGGACATTTTCATGAACGCCACGATGACACCGAGCGAACAGCCCAGCAGCATCGCCGCGCATGACAGCCAGATCGTCGTCCAAACCCCGTTCAGCATATACTCGCTGAACAGGAAGCGGGCAAAATGTTCCCAGCTCCAGTTCATGCCCAGTTCTCCCGTCCGTGCAGGTCAGCTACGGGGCGCCCGCGTCGGGCGCCCCGGAAGTTTCAGGTTGGAATGCCGGCTCAGTCGCCGGTGTAGAAATACGTGAATTCGCCCGGCCAGCGGTCCCAGACCTCGATCTTGGTAACACCGTAACCATCGAGCATCGCGTCGAAAGTGCCGTCGGCTTTCATGGCATTCAGCGCGTCGGCCACGGCCTGTGCCAGCACCGGTTCGTCAAAGGCAAAGGCGCCTGGTGTGCCGGGGAACAGTCCGGTGACCGCCATCGTGAACTTTCCGCGTTCCTGGTAGTACTTTCCGATTGCGTCTCCGGCAAAGACCGCTTCGATCTGCCCTGCTCCCAGTGCCAGAAACGTCTCGCCGTAGGTATTGAAGACGCGAATGTCCATCGATTCGAGCCCCTTGGCGACCTGTTCGTCGTTGATCCCGTTGATCTTGCGCTCTTCGAAACCGGCGATTTCCACGCCAACGCGCTTGCCGGCCAGATCCTCTGGTCCTTCGATGCCAAGCGGGTTTCCATCCGCCGCGATCAGCGCCAGCGCGTTTACCGAGTAGGGCACGAGTTGCATGAAACCCGCACGTTCGTCCGTGAAGTAAAGACCGGTATTGATCATGTCCCAGCGATCGGCGTCGAGGCCGGGGATCTGCACGGCGAAATCAACATTCTGGTAGACCGGCTCAAGGCACAGGCGCTTCGCGATCTCGTCGCCCATGTCGCGGTGCAGGCCGATGATCTCGCCTTCTTCGCTGATGTACTGCTTGGGCGGGATCGTGGCGTTGATCGACATGGTCAGCTTGCCCTCATCGATCAATGGCAGGTCGGCCGGGCAGTCCTGTGCAAGTGCCGTTCCGGCCGACAGGCCGAACGCGAGGGTTGCCAGGGTTGTCATCGTCTTGCGTTTCATTCGGAGTCTCCTTTCAAGTGGGGTGGGTGCGGGCCGTTTTGCGGCCTCTCTTGTCATGCTCGTCTCTGGGTTGTTCCACCGCACCATGTTGCGGCGATACTGGAGGTAACCTCGACCATGCGCAGGAAGTCCTCCAGGTTGATCCATTCGTCGTGCCGGTCGTTCTGGCTCAGGTCCCCGGCCAGGCAACCCAGGCCGATGCAGGGAATTCCAGCCTGGACCATCGGGTTGCGGATGTCGCTCGAGGTGTGCATCGGATTGACGTGCGGTGCTGCGCCGGTGACCTGCTGTACAGCGGCACTGGCGGTCATGTAGAGAGGATGATCGTCAGCGACTTCGGCGCCGGTCACTCCGGTAAGCCAGGCAATCACCGGGGGATGGACGACAAGCCAGGCATCGCCTTCGGCAGCTGCGGCCACGGCGGCCTCGATCTCGTCCCTGACCTGGTCCAGCGTCTCGCCCGGCGGAAAGCTGATTGCGCCGCCCAGGACGCAGGTCTCCTCGATTCGGGACATTCGGTGAATCTCGCCGCAGCGGATGCGGGAAACGTGCAGGTTCGTGGCGCGCCCCACCTCGGCCTCGATCAGCGGATGGCGGATTCGCCCGGCACGGTCCTCGCCCAGCCGCATCAGCGCGTCGCGTATCACAAGCGCCTTGTCGATCGGATTGACGCCCTGGTGAGAAAACGCGGTGTGGCCGGGTTCCGTGGTGTCGGGCGGTCGGCCTTCTACGGTGATCGTGAATTCAAGCTGTCCGGATGCGACGGCCTTGATCTCGCGCATGCCGACGCCACTCTCGGCAGGGTGCAGATACAGCGACGCGTCGGCTGAAAGCCCGTCATGAAGCAGAGCGGCGACACCACGTGCATGGCGCTTGCTGGGGGTGGATGCGAACACAGCACGCCCCATCGGCGTGCCTGCGTCGGCAAGCCTTTCCAAGGCGAGCACTGCCGCCGCACAACCGGCCAGATCGTCAGCCACCCCCCAGCCGTAAAGGCGTCCTCTCTCGATCTCACCGGAGAACGGATCGTGCGTCCAGCGATCCGTGCCGTTGACCGGTTCTCCGTCGGGATGGGCGAACATCAGGAGGCTCGGCATGGTGGCGTCGCCTGCCAAGGTGCCGATGATGGCACGGCGCGATTCGGGATCGCGGGCGACGTCGGCAGCGAATTCGCCTCGAACCGGCACAGCACCTGGATCGTAATCGAAGCTTCGAACCGTGCAGCCCAGGCCGACCAGTCGTTCGGCGATCCTCTCCTGGACCGCGTCTTCACCCTCGGCCTGCGCGGCGATCAATTGCCGGAGCAATTCTATGGCACGCCCATGATCGGAGGTCAGGTGACTTTCGGACAAGCTGCAACGTCCTTGAAGCAATTGGATACCAACTGTATACAATCACTCAATGCAATGTTGGACGCAAATGCAAGTGATTTTTTCCCGAACGGTTCTAGAGAACTTCCGCCCGGCGCACTATGAGTTCGGGGCGATGACGACATATGCTGAAACCGCGCGCGCGATTGCGCCGCCGGATCCGGGGCAGGGCGGCGATGAATAATGCCTTGAGCGCTCCCGGAACGCGCAGCACCAGGCGTACGTCCAACCTGCTATGGAAGAAGGCGTATGATGCAATCTCACGAATGATCCAGGAGAGGGAGTTGCCCGCTGGGGCGCCGGTGGTCGAGTTGCAGCTTGTAGAGCGCCTTGGTCTGTCACGCACACCGCTGCGCCAGGCACTGCAACGATTGGAGGTCGAGGGGCTGCTGGTGAAGTCGATCAACCATTCCTTCATCGTGCGCAAGGTCGATCTTGCGGAGTACCTGCAGAGCCTGCGGGTCCGGGAATTGCTGGAGGGCGAGGCGGCGGCGCTGAGCGCCGGGCGTGTCGCAACAGACCAGATCGAGGCGGCGCGGCGCAATGTTCACGCGGTGCGAGATCGCCGCCCCTATGACATGCTGTTGCACTGGAAGTCCGACGATGAAGTCCACGGGCTATTCATCAAGGCATGCGGCAACCAGATCCTTGCCGCCATGATTCGCCAGCTCCGCACCACGACCAATCTCTTCGAAATCGAGCGCCTTTCGGAGCGGCTCGACCCGGATTCCCGCCAGCACGAGCGAATACTGGACTCGCTTGCCGCAGACGATGCGGATGCAGCACGCCAGGCGGTCACCGATCACATCCAGTCCCTGTTCGAATTTGCCGTCCGCACGATTGGTCAGTGATCGTTCATTCAGATGGCAATCGCGCAGCTCGGCATCAACTTGATCGGGAACGGACTCGGAGAGGCTGTGCGAACAACGCTTCGCTTAGGTCCTGTGCCAGGCAATCAAGGATGAGAATTGCGGGACTTGGCTGGACAATGGCGGCAACGAGAATGGTTGACATGTTCAAGTTCTCGGGGCGCATGACTCCTGGCTCCAGAGCCATCGTACAGGATCCGGTACGGCGAATTTGTCTGCCACTCGTGGCACCAATTGGCGCGGTCGCGTTGTCTTGCGGCGTCGGCGACAAGCCGAACCGCGACATCTTGAACCAGCTTGCAGACGTGCCCGGAAGGCCGGTCATCCGATTTGCGTCTGCGACACCGTTCTCGTGTTGCTGATGGCCTTGCCCCGCGCAGTTCTGACACGTGATCCGGATCGCCGCGCGGCCACGGCGGCCAATGTTCCTCCGTCTCCGATGCTCGCCGGTGCAGGAAACGGCGAGGTCCTGCCGACCAAACGCGAAGACACGGACCTGGACTGCGGGACCGGACCTTCGCATCACGCGACGCGGAAGCGCATTGAGCGATTGCCGTTGTCCTTGTCTGCGTCGGAAGCGACATTCGATCATTCGGTGGCAGCGCGTCGCATTAACGGGTATTCTGGAGCGCACTTTCGGACCAGCGTGCGAACGGGGGGTTAGGCAGGTGACGAGGCAAAGCGTCGATGTCGTCGTGGTCGGCGGCGGACAGGCCGGAATCTCGATGAGCGAGCATCTCGCCAAGTGCGACATTCCTCATGTCGTGTTCGAGCGCCACCGGATTGCGGAGCGCTGGCGCACGGGGCGATGGGATTCGCTGGTCGCGAACGGACCCGCCTGGCACGACCGGTTCCCAAGTCAGGAGTTCTCGGGCATTGATCAAGATGCCTTTGTGCCAAAGGAGCAGGTCGCCGACTACTTTGTCGACTATGCTGAGCGGATAGGCGCGCCTGTACGATGCGGAGTTGAGGTGACGCTGGTTGAGAGCGTGCCGAACCAAACGGGTTTCCGTGTCGAAACGTCGAACGGCACCTACGACGCAAAGGTGATTGTTGCCGCGACGGGCCCGTTCCAGGAGCCGGTTTTCCCGCAGTTTGTTCCGGAGGATGTGCCGGTCACCCAAAGTCACTCCCTGGACTACAAGAACCCGGATCAAGTGGCGGAGGGTGCCGTCCTGGTTGTTGGCGCCGGCTCGTCCGGTGTGCAGATTGCGGATGAATTGCTTCGGGCCGGGCGAGACGTGTTTCTGTCCATCGGTCCCCACGACCGCCTGCCACGGCGGTACCGCAACAGGGACTATGTCTGGTGGATGGGCGTTCTCGGCATGTGGGATGACGAGCGCATTCCGCCGGGCAAGGAGCATATCTCGATATCGGTGAGTGGCGCATATGGAGGCCGCACGATCGATTTCCGCGAACTGGCACGCAGTGGAATGACGCTGGTCGGGCGAACCGAGGGGTACTCGGATGGCTTCATGCACTTTGCCGGAGACCTTGCAGGCAACATCGCGGCAGGGGACGAGTACTACCTGTCATTTCTTGACCAGTGCGATGCCTATCTCGCGGCGAACGGGCTCGATTTTCCGGAAGAGCCTGCCGCGCGCGACCTGTTGGATGATCCGGACTGCGTTGCCAATCCCATTGATCGGCTGGACCTGGCCGAAGCCAACGTCTCCACGATCATATGGGCGACGGGTTACAGACCTGATTTCAGCTGGCTGAAACTGGACGTTTTCGATGAGGACGGAAGGCCCAGGCATGTTCGCGGCGTGGCGCCGGAACCCGGCGTCTACTTCTTGGGCCTGCCTTGGCTGACGCGCCGTGGCTCGTCGTTCATCTACGGCGTTTGGCATGACGCAAAGCACATCGCGGACCACATTTTCATCCAGCGGAAATACAGCGACTACGAGGGATCGGCGAAAATCGTCATCAACGACGATTGACGACTGATCAGTGAAGGCGAAACTTCGACCCATGTGATGGACAGGACAGGACCAAGGGAATGACCCATACCCGCATTCGCAAGTTCAACACGCGCGACACCTACCCGGAGCAGAACCTTGACAACGACCTTTGCCAGGCGGTCGCGACGCGCGGTGGCACGACCCTTTGGATGCGCGGCCAATGTCCGCAGAATCTGGACGACGCCAAGAGCATCGACAGCCACGATCCCGTCGAGCAAACCCACAAGGTCATGCAGAACATCCGCCAGCTCGTCGAAGAGGCAGGCGGCGGCATGGAGCATCTTGTGAAGGTCGTCGTCTACATTACCGACGTGCGCCATCGCGAGGCGGTCTACCGGACCATGGGCGAATACATCAAGGGCGTTCATCCGGTTTCGACCGGACTGGTCGTCCAGGCGCTTGCGCGACCCGAATGGCTGGTGGAGATCGACGCAACCGCCGTCATTCCGGATTGAGCCCATGACCTTTTCCCTTGTTGCGCGCTGCGCAGAAACCGGAATGTTCGGGGTGGCCATCTCGTCATCGTCCCCCGCTGTTGCCGCGCGGTGTTCCTATACGCGGGCGGGCGTAGGGGCGGTTGCGAGCCAGAACATCACGGACCCGCGGCTGGGACCGCTGGCTCTTGACCTGATGGCAGGCGGGATGAGCGCGTCCGAGGCCATCGCGAACGTCCGCAGCCAGGGCGACTTCATCGAGTACCGACAGGTGCTGGCAATCGACAGGGCCGGGCAAACAGCCATCCACTCCGGGCCAAGATCCCTTGGCATCTGGACCGAAGCCGCAGGCCGGGATGTCCTGTCGGCGGGAAACCTCCTTGCCAATGATGGCGTGCCGGCGGCCATCGTCGAGGGGTTCGAGCAAAGTGCGGGCCATCTCGGTGATCGGCTGATTGCGGCAATGCGTGCCGGACTTAAAGCTGGCGGTGAGGCAGGGCCGGTCCACTCGGCTGGTCTTCAGATATGTGATCAGGTGGCCTGGCCCGTGGCCGACCTGCGCTGCGACTGGACCGAGGATTGCCCGATCGAAGCTGTCGCCTGCGCATGGGATGTCTACAAGCCTCAACTCGAAGCCTATGTCATCCGGGCGCTCGACCCGCGTGACGCCCCGTCCTATGGCGTGCCGGGCGACGAATGATCCAACCCTTGCCAACTGCCGAAAATCCGCGCGACACTCGGCCTCGGTTCCGTGAGCGGAGGCAAGCGATGCGCGACCCAAGATACGACATCCTGTTCGAACCCCTGGCCATCGGCCCTGTCACCGCACCGAACCGGTTCTACCAGGTGCCCCACTGCAACGGCGGCGGATACCGGGACCCGTCGGCTGCGGCCGCAATGCGCGGGATCAAGGCCGAGGGCGGCTGGGGCGTGATCTTCACCGAACAATGCGAAGTGCACCACACCAGCGAGATCACGCCTTTCATCGAGCTGCGCCTTTGGGAAGACAAGGACGTGCCCATGCTGGCCAGGATGGCAGACAGGATGAAAGAGCACGGTGCGCTGGCGGGCATTCAACTGGCCTACTCGGGCGTGAACGGACCGAATTTCTATTCTCGCGAGGTTCCCATGGCGGTCTCTGCGCAGCCGATCCGCACCTTTACCAACGACCCGCTGCAGGCGCGCGCCCTGGACAGGTCCGAGATCAAGGACCTGCGCCGCTGGTTCGTGAATGCCGCCAGGAGATCAAGGCGTGCGGGCTTCGACTTGATCTGCCTTTATGGTGCGCATGGTTTCGGCATCTTCCAGCATTTCCTCAGCCGTGCCACCAACCAACGCGGTGACGAATACGGCGGCAGCCTGGAAAATCGCTCGCGTTTCGTGAACGAAATCGTAGCCGACATTCGCGATGCGGTCGGGGACACCATGGGGATCACGTTGCGCGTCTCGCTGGACGAAACCATCGGCGATCTGGGCTTTTCCAACGCCGAGGTTCGCGAATTCATCGACATGAACCGAAACCTGCCGGATCTCTGGGACCTGGCCCATGGCACGTGGGATGATTGCTCGGGTCCCAGCCGGTTCAGGGGAGAAGCCGCACAGGAGGAACTGGTCAGGGGCGTTCACGAGCTGACCGAGAAGCCAATCGTCGGCGTCGGGCGCTTTACCTCGCCGGATGTCATGGTGCGCATGATCAACTCGGGAACGCTCGACTTCATCGGCTGCGCACGCCCCTCCATTGCCGATCCCTTCATTCCGCGAAAGATCGACGAGGGTCGGATCGAAGACATTCGCGAGTGCATCGGCTGCAATATCTGCATCACCGGCGACATGACCATGGCAATCAGCCGCTGTACCCAGAACCCGACATTCATGGAGGAATGGCGCAAGGGCTGGCATCCGGAGATCATGAATGAAAAGGGTCCAAGCTCGAACGTATTGGTCGTCGGCGCCGGACCTGCAGGGTTGGAAGCAACGCGTGCCTTGGCTGAACGCGGCTATGACGTGGCCTTGGCCGAGGCAAACACCGTCCTTGGCGGGCGCGTGGCCAAGGAACGGAAGCTGCCCGGGCTTTCAGCCTGGGGCCGCGTGGCCGACTACCGTGCGTACCAGATCGGCCAAAAGTCCAATGTCGAGGTGTATTTTGACAGCAGGCTGAATGCCGACGACATCCTGGAGCTCGACTTCGAACACGTCTGCATCGCGACCGGGTCTCGCTGGCGCCGGGATGGTGTCGCACGTCAGCACGTCGTGCCCTTTCCAGCCGATGACGCGATGCCGATCCATACCCCGGACGACCTGATGGATGGCGAATTGCCTGAGGGCCGGGTCGTGATCTACGACGACGACCACTACTACATGGGTGGCGTTCTGGCCGAACTCTTGCAGGACCAAGGCTGCCAGGTCACGATCGTCACGCCATCGGCGGCGCTGTCGGACTGGACCCGGAACACGCTGGAACAGCACGAGATTCACCGCCGCCTCGCGGAAATGGGCGTGGACATCGTGCTGAACCGAGGCGTCGTTCAGATATCCGGATCACATGTCGTCTCGGATTGCACCTTCACGGGCCAGACCTGCAATCTTGCATGCGATGCAGTGGTCATGGTTTCATCCCGGATCGAACGGAACGAAGTCTACACGTCCCTGAAATCGCGCGAGGCGGACTGGTCCGATGCAGGCATCAAGTCAGTCACTGTCATTGGAGATGCCGAAGCGCCCGGGCCCATTGCATGGGCGACATATGCAGGTCACCGCTATGCTCGCGAGCTGGACGGCAAGGACATTGGCGACGCCCTGCCGTTTCGGCGCGAGATCACGCAACTGGCAGAGCACTGAATGAGCGAGGACGGATTCGCCGAAACCCTGACGGTTCTGGATCGGCTGATCGCGTTCGATACGGTCAGTGAGAATTCGAACCTGACGCTGATCGACTACGTCCAAACCTATTTGCGGGATCGTGGCTTCACCGTGCACCTGATGCCGGACCGGACGTGGCAAAAAGCAGGGCTTTACGCACGCCTTGGACCTGAAGGTGACGGCATTTTGCTGTCCGCTCATGCCGATGTCGTGCCCGTGCTCGGCCAAGGCTGGTCGCGCGATCCCTTTCGCCTGACCCGCGTCGACAACCGGTTGTACGGCCGCGGAACGACGGACATGAAAGGCTTTCTGGCCGCCATGCTGGCCTTGGCGGACCGCGCAAGCAAGGTCGGCCTGAAGGAACCCCTCAAGCTGTCCGTCTCTTACGACGAGGAATTCGGCTGCCTTGGGATCGCCCGCATGATTGACGCTCTTCCCGACGTTCTGGGCACGCCTCGCGCGGCCATTGTGGGCGAACCCACCGAAATGGCGGTGGCCATTGGCCACAAGGGCAAGTTCGGGTTTCGGGCCATCGCCCATGGCGAGGCAGGGCATTCGTCCCTCGCACCGAAGCTCGAAAACGCCCTCTACGTCGCTGCGGATTTCATGGGCCGGCTGCGCGAGCTTCAGGACTGGTATGCCGAAAACGGTGCGCGTGATGCCGACTACGACATTTCCCATACCACCTTTCACGTTGGTCAGATGGCGGGCGGCACGTCGCTGAACATCGTTCCGCACAGGGCGGAGATGCAGTTCGAGATCCGGTATCTTGCTGATGACGACCCAGACGTGATTCTCAACAAGATCAACGCAATGGCCGGGGAGAGAATCGATCTCGAACAGACCATCGCCTATCCGGGACTGCAGACGTCCCCAACCGCAAGGGTCACTCGATTGGCCTGCTCCTTGGCCGGCACGAGCATCACGACCAAGGTCGCCTTTGGCACCGAAGCAGGGTTCTTCGACGGCGCAGGCATCCCGACCGTGGTGTGCGGCCCTGGCTCGATGGACGGGCAGGGGCACAAGCCCGACGAGTTCGTGACCGTTGACCAGATGGTCGCCTGCCACGCGATGATGGATCGGATTCTAACGACATTGTCAGGAATGTGACGGCTCGATCGCCTGACCCTTTCGGGGGACTGCAAAGGTGAATTGATCGTTGCTAGCATTCGCTTGAATCGGCAGACTTCGCGTGATGCTAGGCAAAGGGACGAGGAATGCCGGACACACGGAACGCAATCGATGTGCGCAATGCCGTGAAGCGCTACGGGAGTTTCACCGCGCTTCAGTCCATCACGCTCTCGATTCGGGACAACGAGTTCTTTACGCTGCTTGGCCCGTCGGGTTGCGGCAAGACCACATTGCTGAGGATGATCGCAGGGTTCGAAGACGTGACGGAGGGAGAGATTTTCCTGTTCGGCGAAGAGATCGAGAACCTTCCGCCGCATCAGAGGCCCGTGAACACCGTGTTCCAGAACTATGCGCTGTTCCCGCACATGACGATCGAGGAAAACGTCATGTTCGGGCTGGAAATGAGGGGCAGCTCGAGAGACGCCGCCCGCAAGAAGGCGTGCGAAATGCTGGAGCTGGTTCAATTGACCCCGTTTTCGGCACGGAAGCCGTCCCAGCTTTCTGGCGGCCAGCAGCAGCGCGTGGCCCTCGCCCGTGCTCTGGCGCCCCAACCGAAAGTGCTGTTGCTGGACGAACCGCTTTCTGCGCTGGACCTGAAGCTGAGGCAGGCGATGCGGTCCGAATTGAAATCGATCCAGCGAGAAACCGGGATCACCTTCACCTTCGTGACCCACGACCAGGAAGAGGCCCTGACCATGTCCGACCGCATCGCGGTCATGTCGGCGGGACGTCTTCAGCAGCTGGGCGAAGCGCGCGACATCTACGAACGACCCGTGAACCGCTTTGTCGCCGACTTCATTGGCGAGACCAATCTCCTTGATGCCCGCCTGGAAGCGGTTGACGCCTCGGTCGCGACGTGCCGCCTTGGCAACGGCTTGACGCTGGAATGCGATGCCATCGGCAACGCCCGTCCTGGGGCGGATGTCCACATTTCCATCCGTCCCGAGCGCATGACGCTCGCCGCGGCCAACGGCGATCCGTGGCGCGGCACAGTCAAGGAGAACATCTTCGTCGGCACTGACGTGCAGACCGTTGTTCAGCTTCAGGGCGGCATTGCGTTGACCGTGCGCACCCAGAATTCCGCCGCAGGCGTGGCGACGATCCTTGATCCCGGCACGGAAGTCGCGATCACGGTGGAAGCCGGTGCAGCCAGGATGCTGGAAGACTGATGGCGGGCGCTGCTGCAACCGGCGGCTCTGCCCGCAGCAACACTTACGCCAGTGCGCGGAACTGGCTCTTGCTGCCTTCCTGGGCCGTTCTCTGCATCTTCGTCTTGGCGCCTGTCGCGATGATGCTGGTCTATTCCTTCCTGACAAAGGAATTCCGCGGTGGCGTCATATGGGAGTTCACGCTTGCTGCCTATGACCAGTTTTTCTTCGATCGCGGGCTCTTTGGCGACGAACCGGCAAGGATCGATTGGACCTACATCCTGATCTTCTGGCGCTCGATCTGGCAGGCGGGCCTTGCCACCTTGCTGGCCCTGTTGATCGGCTTCCCGACTGCCTATTTCATCGCCACCCGGCCCGCCCGGACGCGCACCGTGTGGGTGTTCCTGATCACGATTCCCTATTGGGTGAACTTGCTGATTCGCACGGTTTCGATGAAGTTTCTTCTTCGCGATCAGGGTCCGCTGAACGACTTTCTGCTCGCAACCGGTCTCATCGACGACCCGATCCGCATCATCAACACCAACGCTGCCGTCCAGATCGGCCTCTTCTACAGTTATCTGCCCTTCATGGTCTTGCCGATCTATGCCAGCGTCGAGCGATACAACTTCGCCCTGAGCGAAGCCGCCGCCGACCTTTACGCCAGCAAGTGGACGACCTTGCGACGGATCGTGATTCCCAGCGTGCGCCCGGGCATCATCGCTGGCTGCATTCTGGTCTTCGTGCCCTCGCTTGGCGCATTCCTGGCCCCGGACTTGCTGGGTGGGGCAAAGAACTTCATGATCGGCTCGCTGATCGAGGAGCAGTTCAAGGGCAATGCAGGCAACTGGCCGTTCGGGGCCGCCGCTTCGATGATCCTTCTGACGCTGGTCCTTGTCATCCTCATGTTCCTTGCCCGCCAGCAGGCAAGAGCCGACCGGGAGGCAACGCCATGAGCTCTCGCGGCGATGTCCGAACCTATTCCGGGTCCAGAGCCATAACGATGCTGTGCCTCTTCGTGCTATATGCCCCGTTGATCATCGTGACGATCTACTCGTTCAACGCATCGCGCTCGATCACCGTTTGGGAAGGGCTTTCGCTGCAATGGTACGCGGATGTCTTTTGGGGCCCCGAGTCGGGCAAGTTCAAGCAGGCAGCCATCAATTCATTCACGATCGCCTTGATCGCCGCCACGATGTCGACGGCCATTGCCACATCGGCGGCAACGGCAATCGTGCGCGGTGGCCGGTTTCGGCTGCGCATGGCGTCGCTCGGATTGATTTCGCTGCCATTGATGGTGCCGGAGATCGTGACGGCGGTTGCCACGCTGATTTTCTTCAACTCCATCGGGTTCACGCGAGGATACCTGACCATCCTGGCGGCCCACATCGCCTTCTGCATCCCCTTTGCCTACCTTCCGATACAGGCGCGGATGCAGGGGATAGAGGATACCTTTGAACAAGCTGCGCAGGATCTTTACGCGACCAAGGCCCAGGCCTTCCGGCGCGTCCTGCTGCCGATGATGATGCCCGGCATCATCGCCGGATTTCTGCTTGCCTTCATCGTTAGCCTCGACGACTTCATCATCACCAATTTCGTCAAGGGTGCAGGTGTCGAGACGCTGCCCACGGCGATCTTTGGGTCGGTGAAACAAGGGATCAAGCCGAACATCATGGCGATCTCGACCATGCTGCTTGTCGTGTCCATTGCAATGGTCACCATCAGCTACATCGTAGGCAAGAAAGACAATTCAACATAAGGAGAACGACATGCATATCTTCGCGAAGACAGCCGCAGCGGCAGTTGCACTCACCCTTGGGGCCACGTCGGTCAGTGCCGAGGGCAAGATCGTCATCTACCACTGGTTCGAGTACATCCCGCAGGAGCTTCTGGACAAATTCACGTCCGAGACGGGCATCGAGGTGACCATGGACACCTACGATTCCAACGAAGCGATGCTGGCCTCCCTGAAGGCGGGCGGCATGGGCACCTACGACGTCGCGGTTCCCGGCGACTACATGGTGTCGATCATGATCGGCGAAGGGATGCTGGACGAGATCGGCGACGGCGAATTGAAGAACAAGGGCAACATTGCGCCGGAATGGGCAGATCCCAGCTTTGATCCGGGCTGGAAACACTCGATTCCGTACCAGTGGGGCTCGACCAGCTTCATGGTGGATACGGCGGTCTATGACGGGGACATCGACACCACGGACATCCTGTTCAATCCGCCCGCAGAGCTTTCGGGCAAGATCAACATGCTGGACAGCCAGGGCGAGGTTCTGGCCATGGCAGCATTGCACCTGGGCATCCCGCAATGCAGCGCGGACCGCGAGCAGCTGAAGGCGTTGAACGACATGCTGCAGAACGCAAAGGCCCATTGGGCATCGTTCAATTCGGACACCGCGAAAGAGGTTCTGGTGTCTGGCGACGCCGCGGTGGGCCAGATCTACGATGGCTTCGGCGCCAAGGCCCGGGCCGAGAGAGGAAGCCTGAAATACGCCTTCCCGACCCAGGGCTACGTGGCATGGATGGACAACGTCGTCCTCTTGAAGGACGCGCCAAATCGGGACAGCGCGATCGCATTCATGGATTTCCTGCTGATGCCGGAAAACATCGCGGCGGTTTCGAACTATGCCCGCTATGGCTCAGGACTTTCGGGCGTCGGCGAATACCTCGATCCCGAACTCGCGACGCTGCCGGAGTCCAATCCACCGGCCACGGCTGGGCCAGCCGTGTTCATCGAGGTTTGCGATGAAGCCACGCAAGCCGTCTATGACCAGATCTGGACGAACGTG
This sequence comes from Silicimonas sp., assembly GCA_022824315.1. Lineage (GTDB taxonomy): Bacteria > Pseudomonadota > Alphaproteobacteria > Rhodobacterales > Rhodobacteraceae > JAJEFO01. Next base: position 21,513 of record JAJEAC010000055.1, on the reverse strand, counting down.
AAGAAGTGAGCCAACCGGGGGCCGCGTTCACGGCGCGGCCCCAATTGCAACTGGACCAACCTGTGCAACCGGTAAAGTCCGGGGTCGCAGGGATGCAAGCGCCACACTCCAACCCTTTCTGACCGACGAGGGGGAACCGGACTGAGAGGTGTTGCCTGCCAATGCCACAGGCGCCTGGGCAAAGTCGAAGATGTCGACGAAGAAGCCGTGGCGACGGATGCCTGGCGCCAATCGCCAGTCCGACGCCGCCCGAGGGGTTGAGGTCAAGGATGGGATCAGGTGGAGTCACATTGCCGCCTGATCGTGGCCGTCGGCAGCTTTCGGCAGTGACCCGACCACGTCGGAATTCCGAGACAGCGAACCTCGTGGCGGTCCCGTCCCGCAGCGGCGTTGCGCTCGGCCCTACCCGATGGCTTCGAGGCGCCGCGCCTGTCGCGAAACCAATCGGTCGACTTCCGCCACTGCCTCCGCAGAAAGCCCCCGGCCCGGGGGGCGGATCATCGGTGACGCAATCACGCCCCGCCTAGCGAGCACATGCTTCCGCACGGCGAGCCCGACTCCGGGTTGCTGTTCATACCGAACCAGCGGCAGATAAGCGTCAAAGATGTCCTGGGCCCGGGCCAGGTCGCCTTGCGCCACGAGTTTCGTCACGGTCACCATCATCTCGGGATAGCCGAAGCCGGTCATCGCGCCATCGGCGCCGCGCGCCAATTCCTCGGGCAGAAACACTCCGCCATTGCCGCACAATATGGAAATCCGGCGCTGTCCACGGCTTTCCGCATTGCGGATTGCGGTGATTTTCGCCAGGCCCGGCCAGTCTTCGTGCTTCAGCATCACCATGTCAGGGATATCCGCAACGATCTGGCCGATGACCTCTGGCGCGACATGGACGTTCGTGGCCAACGGGAAGTCCTGCAATACGATCGGCACGCCGTCGCCCAGGGCTCGCGCGACATCGTGATAGTACCCGACAATCTGGCTGTCGGTCTTGAGCGTGCCAGGCGGCGCAACCATGATCCCTGCAGCGCCCAGATCCATCGAGGCCTTTCCAAGCTCGCCGATGGCTGCCAGTCCCGGCGCCGAGCACCCCACGATCACGGGCCTGTTTCCGGCACGCGCAATCGCGCGCGCCGAAACCTCATGGGATTCGGTCATCGCGAGTTTCGGCGCTTCGCCCATCATTCCCAGAATGGTGATTCCGTCCGCGCCCTTGTCGAAATAGAAATCGATGGCGCGGTCGAGGCTCTCGAAGTCTATCGCGCCGTCATCGGCGAAGGGCGTCGCCGAAATGACAAAGACTCCCTTGGCGTCGGATTCAAGCAGTGGCATCGCGGTTCCTCTCCAAGTTGCACTTACCGTCGGAACAATTCGGTGGGCAGGCTGCTGAACAGCTCTACCGGGCCGCTTTCGCGGATCGCGAATGTCTGGCCGATTCCCGCCATGACGCCTGTCCGCGTATCCGGAATCATGATGTGCACGAAGAACACCATGCCAGGTTCCATGACCAGCGGATTTCCGCTGTAGATCATTGGCGGCACGTCCATCCAGGTGGGTCTGAACGTGCATCCCAGCGCGTAGCCGCATGCTGCAAAGCGTTCCGTGGCGAAACCGGCCGCGTCCAGCACCTTGCGGTGAATGTCGTCGAGCGTGCCAAGCGCCGCACCTGGGCGGGCCGAGTCCCTGATCTGATCGAGCGCATCCGCAGCCACGGTCATCATCCCGGCTTGCCGCGGATCGGGTTTGCCCACAGCCACGGTGGATTCGACGCAGACGTGATAACGGCAAAAGGACCCGGCCAGTTCGATCAATACCTGGTCGTTTTCTTCGATCCGGCGCGGTCCGCCAATGCCGCGCCCGAAGAGCGCGCGCGGTCCGGTGTTGACCAGCGGGCCGCCTGAAGGAACGTCGCCTCCTCGCAGCATCGCGGTGAGCGCCGCCGCGCTCAGCTCGCTTTCGGTGGCGCCCGGCACGGCGGCCTCGACCGCCGCGAGAACCGCCGCGTCGGCCAGCCGTCCGGCCTCACGCACCATGGCAAGCTCGGCCTCGGACTTGACCAGCCGCTGGCGGCGCACGATGTCTGACGCGTCTTCCAGTTTGCAGAAATCGCCCAGCGCGGCCTCGATCAGCCTGCCATTGGCGGCCGTCAGCCCGTAAGTCGCATATTCAATCCCGACACGTGCGTTTCGCAGGCCAAGCTCTTGCAGGATCGCCCGCAAATCCTCTGCCGGGTTGGCATCCTCGGCGTTGAACCAGATGCGGACGTCATCGTAGAGCGAGGCCGTTTCGGCCTGGCGCAGGTCCGGGCGCCGGGTCAGCAGGACGGTGGGCCGGTCGTCGGCCGTGACTACGCCAGCCTGGAAGAAGACGTAACCTGAGGTGTCGTAGCCGGTGAGGTAGTAATGGCTCTCCTGGGCGAAGACGAGCAGCGCATCAAGCCCCCTGCCGTTCAGTTCAGCACGCGTGGCCGCCAGGCGGGCGGCATGCTCTTGCGGAGGAAAGCGCAGCGACACGGCGCGGCCACCTGCGGTCATTGCCGAGATTTCCTGAAAGGCCTCGCCCGTCATTGCAGCTCGCAGATGTCACACATGGTGACCAGGTAGATGCGCACCATGTCGAGGTAGTCGGGGATGTCGACCCGTTCGTCCGGCATGGTGTTATAGCGGCCGCCCGGTCCGCAGACGACGCCTTCCATGCCGCCATGCGCAAAGAGGTGCCCGGCATCTGTCCCGTAGTATCCCGGCGGCGTGATCGCACCCGTGGGCTGCGGTTCGCCCCGGATCGCCTCGTAGGCAGCGTTCAGCGCCGTCACGATCCGTGCGTCCTTTGCCACTTCGAATGCCGGCATGTGGGAATTGCCGCTGGGAGATTCGATCCGAATTTCCGCTTTCAGCCCCGGCCAGTCACTTTCCAGCGTGTCCAGCACCGCGCGGAAATCTCTCAGCGCGTTCACCTGCGTCTGCCCGGGCCCGATTCGCCCCGATCCGGTCATCCGCACGAAGTCCGCCACCTGTGGCGGTCGCCAGTCTTCGAAGCCATGGCCCAGTGCGCCGCGGATGGTTCCGACATGCACCCGGTTGATGCCGCGGTGTTCGTCGCTCGGCGCGTCGGAAAAGGTCAAATCGGTCAAGCGCGGAATCAGGTCACAGGCGGCGCGGATCGCGTCGACCGCCTCTTCGCGCTTGGACATGTGACGGGTGATTCCGGTCAATTCGATCGTGAACATGAACGCTTCGGCATGCATGGTCAGCGCCTGCAGGTCCGTGGGCTCGGAATTGATGAAGTAGTCCGCGCGCGTTCCCGCCTTCACGGCCGCGTAGGTGCCGACACCGCCCTGCAATTCGCCGACGACGTAGGTGAGGATGACGTCGCCTTTCAGCCGTCTGCCGTCCTCGATCAGCGAGCGCACCGCGCAGAGCGATGCGGCATCGCCCGCCTTCATGTTCGACACGCCGATTCCGTAGATGAACTGGTCGTCGACGAGCCCGCCCCAGGGATCGACGGTCCAGCCCTCGCTTACGGGGTTGGTGTCGAGATGGCCATTGAACAAGAGGCTTTTGCCGCCACCCGTGCCGCGCCACACGCCGATGGCGTTGACACGGTCGCCCTCGACGGGCTGCAAATGTGCATCGAGACCCATCTCGGACATGAACTCGACCATGCGCTCGGCCAGCGCACGCTCGCCTTCGGTGCCGGAGTGGCTCTTGTACCGGACCATTTCCGAAAGCGTGCGGAGACAGGCCTGCTCATCAATGGCACGGGCAAGTGAAAGAGCATCCGTCATTTCTGGGTCTCCGTGTCAGGCGGCTTGACTGGCGGGCGGCGGAACGGCCTTGAGCAAGGCACGGGTGTATGGGTTCCGGTCCGGCCTTTCCGCATCGTCTCGATGGAATGCGTCCATCAGCTTGCCGTTCTGCATGACGCAAATCCGGTGTGCAAGCTGGCGGACGAGGTTCAGGTCATGGGTGATGAACAGGCACGCGGTGCCGGTTTGACGCTGAAGGCTTACCAGGAGTTCGGCGACCGAGGCCTGAACCGACACATCCAGAGAGGCCGTGATCTCGTCGCAAATCACGAGTTCGGGCTCTGCGGCGAATGCCCGGGCGATCGCGACGCGCTGTTTTTCTCCGCCCGACAGCTGGTGCGGCAGCCGGTCGGCGAACTCTCTCGGCAGGCGCACCTGTTCCAGAAGAGTCGCGATGCGCTCTGCACGTTGTTCCGGTGGCACGATGCCGTAGAGTTTCAGTGGGCGCGAAAGGATTTCCCGCACGCGCTGCCGCGGATTGAGCGACGCATCGGGGTGCTGAAAGACGATCTGCACGGCGCGGCGGTAGGCGCGGTCAATCTCTGTCAGCCTTGCAAAGTTCCGGTCGCCGAAACGGACGGTACCGTCAAAATCCTGCAAGCCTGACAGGACCTTGCCCATGGTGGACTTGCCCGAGCCCGATTCTCCGACCAATCCGACAAGCTCCCCCTTCCGGACCTCGATGCTGACCTCCTGCGCGCCAAGATGCGTGGGTTTAGGGGCCAACAGCTGCCCGAGAAGCGACTGGCGCCCGTATTCGACGGTAATGCCCTTTGCAGACATCAGTGCGGGCGTCTCGGGCGGCGGCTCCGCGACGCCCAGCCAGTGTTTCGGATTGGGGACAGCGCCAAGCAGCGCTTTCGTGTAGTCGTCTTTGGGGGTTCGGAAAACCTCGGCGCACGTCCCGCTTTCGACGATCTCGCCCGCGCTGATGACCGATACGACGTCGGCCACCCGGGACACGAGGCCCAGATCATGCGAGATGTAGAGCGCCGAAATCGACGTTTCGTCCTGCAGTTGATTGAACAGCTCCAGAATCTGCTGCGCCGTGATGATGTCGAGAGCCGTGGTCGGCTCGTCGAAGACGATCAGTTCGGGGTCGCAGGCAAAGGCGGTCGCGATGACCACCCTTTGCTTTTCGCCGCCTGACGCCTCGTGCGGGTAACGGCGCAGCATGTCCTTGGGTTTCGCAATGCCGGTCCGGGCCAGCGCGGCTTCGCTCTCCTCCAGGGCTTCCTGCGACGTCAGGCCCCGGTGGCGGATCAGGACTTCCGAGAGTTGCTCGCCCAGGCGCATTGCGGGGTTGAGCGAGGTGGAGGGGTCCTGAAAGACCATGCTGATCCGCCGACCCCTGATTTCCAGGATCTGCGGAAGCGTCCGGTCGCGAAGGCTTTCACCCGACAGAAGCAGCCTCCCGTCGTTCTCGATCGCGTTTTCCGGAAGATATCGCAGGATCGCCCAGGCCAGGGAGGACTTTCCGGACCCCGACTCTCCCACCAGGCCGTGTGTCTGGCCGTGCGCCACGCGAAGGTCGATGTTCGTCAGGGCGTGGATCGGGCCGGACGGCGTCGCGTAGCTGAGCGAATACCCGGAAACATTCAGGACGGGCGTGTCCACGCCGCCGCCTTGTGAGTTGTCGCCCGCCACCTCAGTGGCTCCGCCGCGGGTCGAGGCTGTCGCGCAGCGCATCGCCGAAGAGGTTGAACCCCATGGCCGCCATGGCAATCGCGACGCCGGGCACGGCCACGGTCCAGGCGTTCCGGAACATGAACTGCCGCGCTTCGGCGACCATCAGGCCCCATTCGGTCGAGGGCGGTTGAGCGCCCAGCCCGAGAAAGCCCAACGTGGCTCCGATCATGATCGCGAATGCCACGCGGATGGTGGCCTCGACGATGATCGGGCCGACCGCATTCGGCAGGACCTCGCGCAGGACGATGTAGTGCGAGGGCTCGCCGCGCGCGACGGCGGCGAGCACATATTCCCGGGTCCGGATCGACAGCACCGAACTGCGCGCGATCCGCGCCATTCCCGGGGTGAAGGCAATGGCGACCGCGAGCATCGCCTGTCCCATGCCCCCGCCGAGAAAGGTGACGATGAGCAGCGTGAAGAGCAGTTCGGGTACTGCCAGCAACCCATCCAGGATGCGCATGATGACGCTGTCGACCCAGCCGCCCGCGGTACCTGCAATCACCCCGATCATGCTGCCTGCGCCCACCCCCAAAAGCGTCGCGCCAAGGCCAAAAAAGACCGTCGATGGTGCGCCGTTCAACAGCCGGGACAGCAAGTCGCGACCGAACTGATCGGTGCCCAGCCAATGTGCTGCCGACGGTCCCTGCAGACGGACGGCGGGGTGGAAGGCCTGCGGATCGTAGGGTGCCAGGAACGGCCCGAAAATCGCCGCCCCCATGACAAGCAGCAACAGGCCAAGCCCGGTCATGCCGGCTGCCGCCCGGAACGCCTTAGGCATAGCGCACCCGCGGGTCCAGGATGGCGATCACGATATCGGACAGGAGATTCGACAGCGCATAGACCGTCGCGAGAACCAGCGTGATGGCCTGAATCACCGGAAGATCACGGTTTTCCAACGCGTAGATCAGGAGGCGTCCGAGCCCGGGCCAGGCAAAGATCTCTTCAACCACGATGATGCCGCCCAGAAGATACCCGATATCGAGCGAGATCACCGCCACGGCCGGGGCCAGCGAGTTTGGCAGCGCGTGGCGGCGGATCACGCGGCGTTCGCGCAACCCTTTCAGCCGCGCCGCGCGGATGTAGTCGCTCGACAGGACCTCGGACATCTCCGACCGCACCTGGCGCGAGATATGTGCTGTCAGTATCAGGCCGAGCGTGGCCGCCGGCAGGACCACGTGCGACGAAAAGCCGCCCAGGCTCTCGCCCACTGAGACAAAACCGCCTGCCGGGAAAAGCCCCAATGCCGGTCCCGCAAGGAAGATCAGAAGCAGCGTTGCGGTCACGAATTCCGGCATTGAGGCACCGATATAGGAAAACATTCCGATGATGAGATCGGCCACGGTTCCCCGCTTGATGGCGGCCAGGACGCCCAGCGGGATGGCAATGACCGTGACCGATACCAGTGCCGTTACGGCCAGCGAGGCGGAATTCCAGAACGCATCGCCAACCACGTCGGCGACCGGCAATGACAGGCGCAGCGATTGGCCTAAATCGCCGCGCAAGATACCGCCGATCCAGTCAAGATATTGAATGTACCAGGGCCGGTTGAGGCCGAGTCTGCTCTCCAGTGCAGCCACGGCCTCATCCGTTCCGTACTCGCCCAGGATCATCACGGCGGCGTTTCCCGGCAGAATCATCGTGATCGCGAAGACCGCGAAAGTCACGACAAAAAGGACCAGGATTACCGCCAGAAGACGCCGGACAAGGTAACCTAGTGTCACGTGGTCACTCGTCGAGCCAGACGTTTTCCAGGTAGAAATACCGGTTGATCGGGTTCAACGTGTAGCCTTGCACTTTCTCCCTGCTGGCCGTCAGGACGTCCTCGTAGAACGCGATGATGTAGGGCAGTTCGGCGAGCATCAGTTCCTGGGCCTTGGTATAGGCATCGGCACGCTCTGATTCGATCGTGGTCGAACGACCCGCCTGCACCAGGGCGTCGAACTCCTCGTTCGCCCAGCCAGTGTCCTCGTAAGAGGCATTTGACGTCAGGAGCAGGTTGAAGGTCGCGTCTTCGGTCGGCTGCATCCCCCAGTAGGCCATGTAGAATCCGCCCTTGCGCCAGACGTTGGCGAGGTAGGTGTCGTGCGGCATGGTCTCGACATTGATGTCGAAGCCGGCAGGCAATGCCATCTGCTTGATCGCGATTGCCACCTGCGCCCGGATCGCCGGACGGTTCGAGGCGACGAGATCGAGCTTGAGGCCATCGGGATAGCCGGCCTCGGCCAGAAGCGCCTTCGCCCTTTCCGGATCGTAGTTCTTTTCTGGCGTGTCGATGCGGAACCTGAACTCCGGTGACAGGATATTGTCATGCGCAGGCCGGCCGAGCCCCTCGAGCACGAGGTCGACGAGAAGCTGGCGGTCGATTGCATAGGCCAGGGCCTCGCGCACGCGCAGATCGTTGAAAGGTTCCTGGTCGAAGCGCATCACCACGTTCACGTAGCGACCCGAAGGCACCCGCAGCGCATTGACCCCAGGTGCGCTCGAAATGCGCTCGTAGTCGGCTTGCTGGACCAGCAGCATCACGTCGATGTCGCCGGACAGGAAGTTCGTGGTCTCCGCCGCCAGATCCGGGAACAGGTGCATCTCGACGGCGTCGAGGTAGGGCTTGCCCTCGATGAAGTAGTCATCGTTTCGCACCAGCCGGGTAATCCGTGCACTGTCATAGCTTTCCATCTTGAAGGGGCCGGTGCCGTTCACGACGGTTTCGAGCATCGCATGATCGCCGGCCAGCGCCTCTTCCGACATGATCCGCGCGTTGGCGTGTGCGGTTGATGTCGGGAAGTCGGCAAAGGGCGTCTTGAGGCTGAATTTCACGGTCAGGTCGTCAACCGCTTCGACGCTGTCGATCATGTTGAGAACCGATGCAGCCGAGGCCGGAATGTCGGGATTCAGAATCGCCTCGTAGGTGGCGACCACGTCCGAGGCCGTCGCTGGCGTCCCGTCGTGAAAGGTCACGCCCTCGCGAAGGTGGAACGTGAACTCGGTGGCGTCGGCACTGCCTTCCCAGCTCTCGGCGAGGTCGGGCATCGGCTGGCTGTCGGGACCGATCCGTGTCAGGCCGGAATAGGCCATGTCGATCACCGGGTATTCCGCCGGCCCCGACAGTGACAGCACGTTCAGCGTTGCGATCCGGGTGGAATGGCTGATCTTGAGTGTTCCACCCATTTTCGGATCGCCTTGAGCGGCGCCCAGAGTTGGCACGGCGAGCGCCAGCGCCATGCCCAGAAGCGCGCTGCGACGTGGGATATCGTAGAATGACATTTTCGGTTCTCCTTGTTGTTGTCCGGCAGTGTACCGGACGGTTCGCTTTTCGTCGCGTCAGTGTACTACAGTCAGGTCGTCGGGCAGTCCGGTCAGTATTTCCGGCGCCCCGTCCGTCACCAGAAGGGTATGGCCGACGCCCATCCCGTAGCCGGTGTCGCTGTCTCCAATCATGACATGGTAGAACAGCGTCATTCCGGGTTCGCAAACAGTTGCGTTTCCCGAATAGATCATAGGCGGCACATCCATGCTAGTTGGAGAGAACGTGCAACCCACCGAATAGCCTGTCGCCCCGTAACGGTGTCTCTTGTAGCCGCCTTCGTCGAGCCCGCGGGCATGAACGTCGAAGATCTCGCCCAGGGTCGTTCCAGGGCGCGCGATTTCCGTCATCCGATGCAGGGTTTCACGGGCGACGTCATACATCTTGCGATGCGCTGCGGGCACGTCGCCGAACAGGATGGTCCATTCCGTCTTGACGTTGTAACGGCGATAGGCGACCGGATATTCCACGAGGATCTGGTCTTGCGCCTCGATCCGCCGAGGCTCTGACACGCCGCGCCCGTATACGGCACGCGGCCCCGAATTGAACAGTGGCGGATTGGGCGGCATGTCCGCACCGTCCCGCAGGATCGATGTCAGGTAGGCCGCCTTGATTTCGCTGTCCAGAATGCCGGGGCGCGAAGCCGCGATGACGGCCTCCAATGACCGGTCGAGGATTTCCGCCGCCTTGCGTGTATAGGCGATTTCTGTCGGCGACTTGATCAGCCGAAGACGGCGGATCAGGTGGTCGTCATCGACCAACGTGCACCAGCCATCCAAGGCATGCTGGACCCGCCAGAGGTTCCAGCCGGTCAGGCCGTGGGTGTTCAACTCGATCCCGATGCGCCCGCCGTCGAGGCGGAGCTCCTCAAGAATGGATTTCAGGTCCATTGCCGGATTGGCGTCGTCGGCATCCCACCAGATTCGGATGTCTTCGATGGTGCTGGTTTGGCGCGCCTGAACCAGATCTGGGCGGCGGGTCAACAGAACGATCGGGCGGTCATCCGCAGTTATCACGGCGCATTGGAAAAAGACGTAGCCGCCGGTGTCATAGCCGGTCAGCCAGAAATGGCTTTCCTGGGCGAAGACAAGCATGGCGTCCAAGCCTCGGCGTCCAAGTTCGGATCTCAAGCGCGCCTGCCTTGACAGATGTTCCTCCCGCGGGAACGGAGTGGCTGCGCACGGTTCAGTTGACATGTCCTGCGTCTGCTCCCCCCGTATCGCCGCCAATGCCTTTCAAAAAAGCCTATGAGATGGTATACCATCCGTCAACCATGTGAATACCAACGCGCATGAAGGGTGCGGCAAATCTGTTCTGACCTTGCGCCATGGTCCGACGGCTTCCCGTGGTGCACAAGGGATGGACTCTCTTGGAACGGATCCGTCCTGCCATAAAGGGGCTTGAGATTTGAGCTTTCCACCAGATAAGTCCTCTTGGGACTGGACAGGCAGAAGGTCCACCGACTTGAACGTACAAGACGAGAGGCTTGCGCCGAGGGCGTATCAGCAGATCCTTGACCTGATATTGTCGGGCAAGACGCGGCCCGGCGAGCAATTGAACGAACGTCAGCTGGCAGACATGCTTGGAATGTCCCGCACCCCTGTGCGGGACGCCCTGTTGATGCTGGAGGGCGAGGGGCTGATCGTCCGTCAGGGGCGGATGGGCGTCCAGATCAAGCAGATGCACATCGACGAGTTTCTCGACGCGCTGCAGGTCCGCGCCTTGCTGGAGCCGGCGGTGTCACGCATGGCGGCGGGCAAGGTCGACCACGCGGCGCTCGACGAGCTGGAGCGCTCGCTGCACGGCGCAATCGACATGGCGGACGCAACCGGGAGCGGAATGGACCGGTCCCAGACTCGCTGGATCGACGACACTCTGCACAGCCTGATCTCGGATTCTGCCGGCAACGCGCAACTGTCGGCCATCGTGCGAAACTTGCGCAGAAAGACACAGATCTTCGACTTGAAGAACCTTCCGGAACGTGCGGTCGCGACCTGTCGGGAACATCTGGACATCATTGCCGCACTTCGCGTTGGCGATGGCGAGAAGACCGCCGAGGCAATGGCATTGCACCTCGAGCAGGTTCGAGCCAGCATCATAGCCCGGCTAAGCAGGCGATGAACAATCCTTCCCTGGCCATCGAAAGCACGGATATTCCGCCGGACATTGCACTGGCCGAACGGCTGTTCACCGAGTTGCGCCATCGGACGACGGACACACGCGGGGTCACCCGGATGTCCTATGGACCGGGCGAGGAGATCGCTCACGCCATTATCCGCAGGGAAGCCGAGGCGCTGGGGCTTGGTACCGAGACCGATGCGGCCTGCAACCAGTACCTGACCCTGCCGGGCCAGGCCGATGCGCCCGGGATCGTCATCGGTTCGCACCTGGATTCCGTGCCCAAGGGCGGCAATTTCGACGGAGCTGCGGGCGTACTGATGGGACTCTCGGTGGTTTCGGGTCTCGTGGCCGCAGGTCGGGTGCCGCCTACTCCGATCACCGTGATGGCGATCCGCGCTGAGGAAAGCGCCTGGTTTTCGGCCTCTTACATCGGGAGCCGCGCGGCCTTCGGGCGGTTAACGGCGCAGGAGCTGGACACGGTGGTGCGGGCGGGCGACGGCGTCACCCTGCGGCAGGCCATCGCATCGGCGGGCGGGCACGTTGACGATGTCGCCTTGGGCGGCGGCCATTGGGCTCCAGAAGAACTGGCGGTGTTTCTGGAGCCGCATATCGAACAGGGCCCAGTCCTCGCGTTGAAGGACATGCCGCTCGGGATCGTGACAAATATCCGGGGCAGCCTGCGTTTCCGTCGCGCGGTCTGCCGTGGGGCCTATGCGCATTCGGGAACGACGCCGCGCGAGGCGCGCCGTGATGCGGTGCTGGCCGTTTCCGAGCTGGTCGCAGAACTTGACCAGCAGTGGCGCCGGTTCAAAGCGCGAGGCAAGGACCTCACCGTGACTGTCGGCGAGATCGCGACGGATCCCGACGAAGCCTCGTTCTCCAAGGTTGCCGGCCTTGTGCGGTTCTCGCTCGATATCCGCAGCAATTCCCTCACCTCGCTGGATGAATTCGCGATCGAGCTGAAGGCGACAGCGGCCACGATCGAAAATGATCGAAACGTCAGTTTCGAATTCGGTCCGCGCACGTCCACTACGCCGGCCATAATGCACCCGGCCGTCATCGCCGGGTTGAGACAATCCGCCGATGAGGTCCGGCAGCCCGTGCTCGACATGCCCTGCGGCGCGGGCCACGACGCCGCCACGTTCGCGGCTCTCGGTGTTCCGACCGGAATGCTGCTTCTTCGCAACGAGAACGGCAGCCACAACCCTGACGAGCACATGGACATCAACGACTTCAGCGTCGGTGCGGAGGTACTTATGCGGTTCTGCCTGTCTCCGCCGGACATCCCGAAATGACCGACTGCGTCATCGTGCAACCCATCGCCCGTTGTGGAGTGGACCTGCTGCAAGACGCCGGTCTATCGGTCTTCGTGGCCCCTACGCCGGAACTGACGGTCCTCAAACCCCATCTATTGACCGCTAGAGCGGCGATCACGCGTAACAGCGGACTTTCCGCCGAGGCCATCAAGGCGGCCCCAAACCTCGCAATCATCGCAAGCCATGGAACGGGGACGGACAGAATCGACAAGGCCGAAGCCGAAAGGCGCGGCATTCGGGTGGTCAGCACACCCGGATCGAATGCGCAATCTGTTGCTGAACATGCGCTCGCGCTGATGTTTGCCTGTGCCCGAAGAGTTCCTGCCGCCGATCATGCCGTGCGCGCCGGCGACTGGTCTTTCCGCGAGCGCATCCTTCCACGAGAGCTGTCTGGGTGCCGCCTCGGTCTTGTCGGCTATGGTCACGTGGCACGCAAGCTGGCGACACTTGCAACGGGGCTGGGGATGACCGTTGCCGCGCACTCGACACATGCCAGCGATGCAGACCTCGCCGCCGATGGGGTGCTGCGCGCTGCGAGCCTCGACAACCTGCTTGCAACCGCGCAAATCGTTTCACTTCACGGGTTGCCCGGCCGTTCGCCTGTTCTGGACGAGGCGCTGCTTTCGAAGCTGCGCACGGACGCCATCCTGATCAACACCGCCCGCGGCGTCTTGATCGACGAGGCAGCGCTGGCCGCCGCCCTGCGTGGTGGCCGCATCGCGGCGGCCGGGCTGGACGTCTTCTCTTGCGAGCCATTGCCTTGCGACAGCCCGATCCTGGATTGTCCCAACGTCGTTCTGACCCCTCACATTGGTGGTTCTGGAGTCGAGGCGCGGGAGCGGACGGCACTCGAGGTGGCCCGCAGGGTCGTCGAAGGCCTGGGGATGGCGTTGCCCGATTGAGGAACCGCGACATGGAGGAAGATTGCGACGCCAATGGTCCGGTGATCCGCTATCTGGGTGACTCGGCCCTATCCGTCGAGTTCGGCGACCGCATCGATGACGAATTGGTGTCCCGTGTCCACGCATTCGACGCGGCCCTGAATCAGCTCGGTCTCGCCGGTGTCGTGGAAACCTTGCCGACCTATCGGGCCACTGCCGTTTTTTTCGATCCGCTTGAGGCTGACGTCGGCGAAATCGAAGCCGCTGTTCTGCGACTTGCAACCACGAAATGTGACGCAAGCGCGCCTGCGGGGCAACTCTGGGAAGTTCCCGTGATCTATGGCCAGGACTTCGGGATCGATCTCGATGATGTGGCGGCGCATGCTGGCATGACGCCAAGTGACCTCATCGAGGCACACGCCGCCCCGGAATACTTGGTCGCGATGGTGGGTTTTTTGCCCGGATTCAGCTATCTTTCCGGGCTTGATCCACGCCTTGCAATGCCGCGCCGAGCCGAGCCGCGTGCCAGGATTCCCGCTTCCTCCATTTCGATCGGCGGCCAGCAATCTGCAATTGGCAGCGTCGAAGGGCCGAGTGGCTGGCACGTCATCGGCCGCACCCCTGTCCGCCCGTTTCATCCGGGAAGAGCGCCCGAGTTCCTTTTCGAACCTGGCGACCGCGTCAGGTTTCGGCCAGTTTCTGCGCACGAATGGTCTGATCTCGATCGGGACGCGGCGCACGGAGGGCTGGTTGCGAAGAGTATCGAGGGATGACCGTACTTGAGATTGTCCAATGCGGTCCGGGAGTGTCGGTTCAGGATGCAGGACGCTACGGCTTTCGACGGTTCGGCGTGTCGACTGCCGGAGCGATGGATCGGCGGGCGCTGGCGCTGGCCAACACGCTTGCAGGCAACCTGCCGGACGCAGCGGCATTGGAACTTCCGCTTGCTGGCGCGGAGTTCCGCATCCTCGGCGGACCGGTTCTGCTTGCAGCCCACGGACCTGGAACGACGCTTGCCGTATCCGGCCGACCTGTTTCGGCACTGTCGTCGGTGCAGGTGGGCGACGGCGACACCGTCATGGTCGGCCCGCCGCGTGACGGCGTGTACAGCTACGTTGCCGTCGCAGGGGGGATCCTGACAGGGCCCGTTCTCGGCAGCCGTTCCTGTCATCGCCGCTCGGGGATCGGCGGGGATGTGCTGTCGCCGGGAGATCGGGTTCCGTGCATTGACGGTTCTGACAGTGCGCCTTTGTCCCTCGCCGAGGGCACAAGGTACAACAGCCGTGATGCAATCAGGATCGTTCCGGGCCCGCAGGCGGACTTTTTCGCGGAAGCGACATGGTCACGGTTCCTGTCATCGAGTTATCGAATCAGTCCGCGATCCGACAGGATGGGCCTGCGTCTCGAAGGCCTCGCTCTTCGGTCTTCGGTGGGGCACGATATCGTGTCCGAGGGGGTGGTTCCGGGAAGCGTTCAGGTGCCCGGCGAAGGGAACCCGATCGTGTTGGGCCGGGATTGTCAGACGACCGGGGGTTATCCGAAGATCGCAACGGTGATTTCGCCCGATCTGGACCGGCTGGCGCAAGTGCCCATGGGCCGAGACGTGCGCTTCCGCATTGTTTCGAAAGGAGACGCGATCGATGCCGCGCGCCGTTCGGCACATTGGCGCAGTTCGCTGAAGCTGGCGGCAGAACCGGTCGGCGGCTCTTCACCCGACCTGCTTTCGCACAACCTGATCGGGGGGATCACGAAAGGCGACGACCTTTAGCGTGCTTTCGTCGACGAGACTGTCCAGCCCTCCTCTTCGAGACCGTCACGCAGCGCTCTTGCCATGGCGACCGCCGCCTCGTTGTCCCCGTGCACACACACGGAATCGATCTCGACCGGCAGGCGTTTGCCCGTGACCGATTCCAGCCGCCCCTCGGCCACCATTTCCATCACGCGGGGCAGCGCGGTTTCAACATCGTGAATGACGGCACCGTCCACCTTGCGGCTTGTCAGGTTGAAGCTGTCGTCATAGGTCCTGTCGGCATAGATTTCGCGTATCGGATGCAAGCCGGCGCGATCACAAGCGCGCTCGGTCGCCGTTCCCGGCATCACCATGAACGCAAGTCCGGGGTCTGCGGCCCGTATGCCTCGGGCAACTGCATCGGCAAGGTCGTCGTCGTCCGCGCAGGCGTTTCCGAGTGCACCATGCGTCTTGACATGAGTTGCAGGATGCCCAGCCAGCGACGCCATCGCGTGAAACGCGCCCACCTGATAGGCAACGAGCGTCTCGATCTCGTGCGCCGTGACTCCAATTTGCGCACGCCGTCCGAATCCCATCAGGTCGCGGTACCCTGGGTGGGCTCCGACCGCGACCCGCCGTTCGCGAGCGAGGCCGATGGTGCGTCGCATCGTCTCGGGGTCGCCGGCGTGAAACCCGCAGGCGATGTTGGCCGTTGTGACGATGTCCAGCATTGCCGCGTCGTCACCCATCGTCCAAGGTCCGAACCCCTCCCCGAGATCCGCGTTGAGATCGATTTGCATTGGTCCCTCGCTCCTTTCTGCCAGCCGTGGCGCGTTCCTCCGACCGGTGCCCCCAATTTCGTTGCAAGACGGCGCACCGTTGGTATACCAAAAGCGCCGGAAAGAGGAGGTCTTCATGTCGGGTGGTCAACTGCTCTATCTTGGCAACGGTCGGAGTTTCCAATCCGTGGCGAAGTTGGACGAGCGATTCGAAGGCTGGGGGCTTGCTGTCAACCGGTGCTGGGCGTTCAATGGCGAGTTTCCGGACAGCCTGGACCGATTTGACGGGATCTTTGTGTCCGGCAGCCCCCATGGCGCCTACGAGGACATCCCGTTCATTCACCGGGAGCATGACCTGATCAAGGCTGCAGCGGAGCGGGACATCCCAATGCTTGGCATCTGCTTCGGCAGCCAGATTCTCGCCTCGGCCCTTTGCGGGCGCGATCAGGTCTTCCGACGTGAATTCTGCGAGATAGGATACAAGGACCTTCCTGTAGCAGAGGCTGCGTGGGACGACCCGATTGCCGGTGCGTTGGGCGAAAGCGTGCACATGTTCGTCTGGCACAACGACGAAGTGCGCGGCGACCACCCTGACATGACGATTCTCGCAAGCTCCGACCTGTGTCCCAACCAGATCTGGCGCTGGCGAGATGCGCCGGTCTGGGGAATCCAGGGCCATCCCGAAATCACCCGGGGACAGGCGCCCATATGGTTCGAAGAAAACCGGGACCGAATGGAGACGGATGGCGCCGACGTGGATGTTCTCAAGGCTTCTGCAAATGAAGCCGCGGAAGCCAAGACGATGCTGACACGGTTCGTCGAAGTAGTGAAGGCGCGCGCATGCCGCAGCCGCTGATTTACGAGCCTTGGTTCGAGCCGTCCGAATACGAGGCGCGCTTGGCCCGTGTGCAGGCGGAACTGAAGGTGCGCGGGCATGACGGGCTGCTTGCCTTCCAGCCCGAGACGGTGACTTGGCTGACCGGATTCTTCACGCGGGGATACGGCTCGTTTCAACTCGCCATCATTCCGGTCGAGGGTCAGCCGACATTGGTCTGCCGTGATGTCGAGGAGTATTACCTCGACGCAACCTCCGTGTTCCCGGGGCGGGCGATGTGGACCGACAGCGACACGCCCGCGGCCGTTGCCGCCAAGGCGATCCAGGCAAGTCTGGGCGCGACGGCCAAGGTCGGAGTCGAAACCGCTGCGTGGCCATTGTCGGTTGCGCGCTACCAGCAATTGAACGACGGCCTTCCCGGCTATCGGTTCACGGACGAAAGCGGACTCGTGGGCAAGATGCGTCTGAAAAAGTCGGCCGCAGAGATTGCCTTGCAAAGGCGTGCGGGAAAGGCAGCCGAAGCCGGCATGCAGGCGGCGATTGACAGCGCCGGGACCGGCGTCAGCGAGCGTGAAGTCGCGGCCGAGGTTTGCGCCGCCATGATCCGGGCGGGCAGCGACCTGCCGGGTCCAGGCGTGATGTCGTCCGGGGAACGGGCGTTTCACTTGCATGGCGGCTATTCCGATCGCGTTCTCCAGCGCGGCGACATCGTCCAGATCGAGACGACACCTAACGTGCGCCATTACCACGCCCGCTTCATGCGCCCGTTGCGCGTGGCAGAGGCCAGCGAAAGGGACCACGAGGTCGTCGAAAGCCTGATCGCGATCCAGGATGCGGCGTTGGACGAAGTGCGCCCCGGCGTTCCGGCCGCCGTGCCCGACGCGGTCTACCGGGACGGCGTGCTGTCCCAGGGGTTGCGCGAGTCCTATACCAACAAGACGTTCTATTCGGTCGGACTGCTTCTGCAACCGTCAGGCGGCGAGGCCCTCGAAGCGGCGCCGGGTTGCGACTGGCGTTTCGAGGCGGGCATGACGTTTCACACCTACGTTCTTGCCCGCGGGTTCGGCATGTCAGAGACCATTGCCGTCACCGACACCGGCTATGATCGGCTCACGCGCTTTGCGCGACGGCTCTTCACGGTCTAGCGCCTTGTCACAGAGTGACTTTGCCGGCTTGATCGATGCTTCGCAGGCGTCGGACTTGGGGTTGGCCCTTGCCAATGTGTCTCTGGCCCTTTCGGTTGTGGACATCCAGTTGACTTGAGCATTGCCATGGCTCCGGCACCAAGGCCCGGGGCCGAGAGAGGAAGCCTGGAATACGAACTCCAGGCCCAAGGACATGTGGTCTGGGTGGACAACGTCGTCCCTTTTGATGACGCTCCAATTCGGGACGGCGCGGTAGCCTTCATGGCCTCCCTGTTGATGTCCGAGAGCATCGCGGCAGTGTCGAACAATGCCCGATTTGGCTCGGGACCTTCGGGAGCGGGCAACGACCGCGATCCCGAGTTCGCGCACATGCCGAATTCCAACCGTCCGGCCACAGCAGGGCCGGCCGTATCCATTGAGGCCAGTGACGAGGCCACCCGGGCGGTCTATAGTCCGGATTGGATGAGCGCAAAGAAGTGAACCAACCGGGGCCGCGTTCACGGCGCGGCTTCAATGACGGGAGGAGCCAGTGCAACCGATAAGGCCCAAGGATCGCAGGGTTGCAAACGTCGCAAGCGGAATTTTCCAGCCATTCCTGACCGATGAGGGGGAACCGGACGGAGAGGTGTTGCAAGTCAATGGCGGCAAAACCGGTTACGGCTTTCACGTCTACCGCATGGCTCCCGGCACCACCACCAAGGGTCATACCCACATTGGAGCCGAAGAATTCTATGTCATCGACGGCGACCTGACCGATCATGACGGCTACGAATACAAGCCCGGTGACATCGTCTGCCTGGCCTCCGGCACTGCACACAATTCCTCAACCCGCAACGGTTGCACCCTTGTCGTGCATCTGCCCGGAGCGGAAGGCATCTGATCCGTGATCGTCGGCCTTTATCAGTCCCCTCAGCCAAGCAGCATGCAGGAGGGGATCGCCATCATTGAGACCGCCTTGTCCTCCGGCGCGCAATCCGGTGCTGACATGCTGGTCCTTCCCGAGGCCTTTCTGCCCGGGTACACTGCGGTGGCCCGTGAAATCCCGGATGCATGGGGCGGGGTTCAAGAAGACATCGCCAATCTCTGTCGGCGCCACAACGTGGGCCTGACAATCGGATTGCCGGAATACGTTGAAGACAGGCTGTTCAACACGGCCCATGCATTCGCCCATGATGGAACGCCTTTGGCGCGCTACCGCAAGATCCAGCTGTTCGGTCCGGACGAACATGCGCTCTACACCTCTGGCGACGCGTACGTGACCTTCGAATTCAAGGGCAAGCGCTTTGGTCTTCTGATTTGCTATGATGCCGAGTTTCCCGAACACGTCCGGCACCTGGCCGAACTGGGTGCGGAGGTCATTCTCGTTCCGACCGCGAACATGATGCCGTTCGTAAACGTCAACCAGATCCTCATCCCTGCGCGCGCCGCGGAGAACGCCGTGACGATCGTCTACGCGAACTATTGCGGGGCATCGGCGGGATTGGAGTATGTCGGTCTTTCGGCCATCCATGGTCCGGACGGCTATCCTCTGGGCGCGAAGGGTACCGGCGAAGGTCTTTTGCTCGCGGAACTGCCGAATGGCTGGAGCGAACACGGCATTCCGCTTTCGAGCCAAAGGGACGACCTCAAGCACCTCTAGCGACGCGCACTTTTGCCAGGCCGGACTTGGTGCCATAGTCGTTCCATGTCCGCGACACTGACCGACAACGAACTCCAGGAACTGGGAGCCTGCGTAACCTCCATCGGCACGCCGGATTTCCCCCGTTTGATCAGCCGCTTCTGCGCCTCGCTTTGCGATGCAGACACGGTCTTTCTCAGCGCGTTCTTCGACAACCAGAACCCGTGGGGCTCTACGGCAACCATACCGACGACAGCCAGAAGGCGTCGCTGAAACTCTACCTGGACGTGGCCTATGTCCTTGACCCGTTCTACCTTTTGTTCCGGAAAAAGAGAGGCGATCAGGTCCTGTCGCTCGACGAGGTGGCTCCGGACGACTTCAAGCACTCCGAGTACTACGCCAAGTTCTTTCGCGACATGGCCCTGACCGATGAATGCGGGCTGATGCTGCACATCGAAGACGATGCCGCACTCTTCTTTTCCATGGGGACCGAAGCCAAGGGTGCCCGTGCAGACCCGACCCGGCTGAATGCGGCCAAGCCGCTGATCTCGGCCCTTGTCCGTCGGCACTGGACGAGGCTGACGCCCGCGAACACCGACGGTTCGGGTCGCTTGTCTGCGCAGATTCACGCAGCCTTTGAAGCCTTCGGCACCTCCATTCTCAGTCCTCGAGAAGGCGACATTCTTCGCATGATCCTGCAGGGACATTCGTCGAAGTCCATTGCCGCGCACTTCAACAACTCGCCTGAGACGATCAAGGTTCACCGCAAGCGGATCTACACGAAGCTCTCCGTGACGTCCCAAGGCGAACTCTTGTCGATGTTCCTCACGGCACTCTCGAAAATGCCCCCGGCCGCCGAGGGCGACCCGCTGCAATTCCTTGATTCCGGCTAGCGTAACCCCAAGTGGTGACTGCGCCCCGCTCCGAGACTGTTGTACCGTCCCCTGCATGCATCGAGCATGAAGGGGCATTCCCATGAACAAGCCGGACGCAAATTCAGCCTGGGCCAAGGACCGTGCCCATGTGCTCCACCCCTACACGGATTTCTCGTCCTTTCACGACGAGGGCAGCCAGGTCATATCCGGTGCTTCGGGCATGTATGTTACCGACGCGGACGGACGCAAGCTTCTGGACGGCATTGCTGGTCTCTGGTGCGTCAACATTGGCCACGGGCGTCAAGAGATGGCGGAGGCCATTTCGGCTCAGGCCGTGCAGATGCAGTACTACAATCCCTTTGGGCATTCGACGAACGTGCCCGCGGCCGAGCTTGGATTCTGGCTGGCTCAGAACGCGCCGGGCGACTTGAACCACGTCTATTACACGTGCGGGGTGTCCACCGCCAACGATGCGGCGATCCGGCTGGTGCATTACTACAATTCGATGCGCGGCCTGCATCGCAAGAAGAAGATCATCAGCCGGAATCGCGCCTATCACGGGGCGACGTGCGTCGCCGCCGAACTCACGGGCATTCTCGCAACCAAGAACGGCTTTGATCGAATTGGGCAGGACTTCATTCACCACGTCTCGGCGGCCAACATGTACGCAAATCCGGACGACATGACCGAAGCCGCCTATTGTGATCACCTGGTGCAGGAGTTCCGGGACAGGATCGAACAGCTTGGCCCGGACAACGTCGCGGCCTTCATTGCCGAGCCGGTCATGGGAGCGGGCGGCGTGCTGATCGCGCCAGAGGGCTATCACCGTCGCATGCTTGAGGTGTGCAAGAAGCACGACATCCTCTACATCGCTGACGAAGTCGTCACCGCGTTCGGGCGTCTTGGGGAATGGTTCGCCTCAGACTGAGTGTTCGATTGCCAACCCGACATGCTGGTTTCGGCCAAGGGGATCACGTCAGGCTACATCCCCCTTGGGGCGACACTGATTTCGGACGAGATCTACGACGTCATCAGTCGCCCGCAATGCGAAGGCGGCGTCTTCTCGATGGGTCTCACCTATTTCGGCCACCCGGTGGCCTGTGCCGCGGCCTTGAGGAACATCGAGATAATGGATCAGGAAGGCCTGTTGCCAAATTCCGCGTCGGTGGGTGACTTCTTTCAGAGCGCAGCGCAACGGTTGCGCAATTTGCCGTGCGTTGGCGACGTGCGCGGGAAAGGGCTGATGCTGGCCGTCGAACTTGTCGCCGACAAGGCAACCAAGGCCCCATTGCCCGTCAGCGCGAAGGCCGGGGAGCGCGTTTTCAAGAAGTGCGTCGACAATGGCGTCATCGTCAGGCCCGTCGGAGATCGCATCGTCCTGTCGCCGCCGATCATCATTTCGACCGAACAGTGCTCGGCGAT
>JAJEAC010000104.1 GCA_022824315.1 Silicimonas sp. | reverse complement strand
GTTCTCGACGATGGCGATCTCCAGCACCTCGGCGTCGTCGAGGTCGCGGACGATCGCGGGGACCTCGTGCAGCTGCGCGCGCTGCGCCGCCCGCCACCGGCGCTCGCCGGCGACGATCTCGTAGCGGTCCGGGTCGCGGGGGTCTTTCCGGAGGATCAGGGGCTGGATGATCCCCTTCTCGCGGATCGAGGCGGCGAGCTCGTCGAGGGCCGAGTCCGCGAATGCCCGCCTCGGCTGTCCCGGGTTCGGGGAGATCCGGTCGATGCCGACCGTCGCCTCGCCCGCGCGCGGCGCCCCCGGTCCGGATGCCGGCTTCGCTTCCAGGTCGGCCATGAGGCTCGACAAGCCGCGCCCCATACGAGGTCGTTCCGCCTGCCTTGCCGTGCCATTGCCTTGCAACGTCATGTGAGCCCCTCCGATTGATTTGCATAAGACGAGTGTTCCGACTTCGGCACGTTTGCGGGCGGCCCTTCGAATTTCACGTCGCGGACGGCGGAATTCGTCGCGACAATCGCGGCAAGAATCTGCGTGTAGTGATGATTTTCGATGTAGCGGGCCGCATACGCGGTCGATGTCTGAAGCGTGAGCACGCCACTCTCCAGGTGCAGGGCCGTCAGCGCCTTGAACCAATTCCGGTATGCGATCGGGTCCTGCTGCATCAGGCGCAATGCGGCGACCTGCCACCCGGTGCCGTTGTCCTCGGGCAGTTCATGATCGTCCATGCGCAGGGGCACAACGTTGCTGCCCCCCTTTCCTTCCGGTTGGTCCTGTACAGAGACGCCAGACATCCTCGCTGAAAAGTCAGACCCGACGGCATCCCAGTAGGGCATTGAGGCCTTAAGTACCGTTGCAATCTCGATCCGATGATGAGCCACCCTGCCCTTCGCGGCCGGCACGACAACCGTGATCCAGCCAAGCTTCCGCATCTGGACCATGTCACGGATGACGGAACGCTCTGAAATGTTCCACATTCGTGCCAGTTCTCGAACGCTCACCGAAAACGACCGAGACGGCCAGTTGTATCGTGCCGTGATGAGGAAACACAGCCGAGGCGCCAGGCGCTTTTCTGGATGCGTCCCGTGCGCCCCAAGCACCTGGAGTGCCGTCAGGATGTCGTATTTCAGGGCTTTCGCATTCGGCCCGACGATCGGTGCGTCGAATCTTTTCAGCCCTGTCGCTGTGCTCTCCATCGTTTCCTGGCCCGGATGGTCCCTGACCATCCCCGTTGCGAATGTAACTGCCTCTTGTGTCCCGCGTGGCTTCTGACGTCCATACATGACGCAAATCGCGCCGTTGCGCTGATTAGCGTTGAATCTGCGGAGATTGTCAAGAGGCGTCACGTCCGGCGGATTTCCCAATCATTCCAAAAATGAAAAAGAGGTATGTTGCTGGTATTAGATGACACTCTGATGTCACCTCAAACACTGTAGTTGTCATGCCAAGATGTTGGGATGCAACTTGGATGTCACTCCAAACTTGCCGAGCATGGCGTGAATCTGTGCCCAAAGTCGCGAGCAGGTGATTCGCTCTCGAACCACGCCGGAACGTCCTTCCAACCAAGCCGGCGCGCAGCAACGCCAAGCCACAAAGGGAAAAATACACATCTCGACAAAGTGTGCAAGTATGTCGTAAATTGAGAAATGACAAGAAATAGCGGCAGAGGCGAAAATGCTAACACACACGGATTTGCACGAAATGCAGAACAGGTCGCTCAAGCTTCAGAGCTGGATCCGTCAACAGACATTCTCGCCGCAGGACGAGAAGACCCTGCGGCGGTTCTCGTCCTGGGAGGTCTCGGAGTTGATACTCAAGATGAAAGCGGGGACCTTTCGGAGCCGTCTTGCCGCGGACCCTGCCTTACCCGCGGGTAAGGTTGAACCCGAGGGCCGCCAGCGCTGGTTCACGCTCGAAGAGATCAATACGCTTCGCCGGAAGCTCAGGACGCGTGGAGCCTCCCTGATGCCACCTCGCCCGGCTGGACGCGCGTTCCGGACTGCGATCGCGAATTTCAAGGGCGGCGCAGGGAAGTCGACGCTCGCGCTGCACTTCGCGCACGCGGCCGCGCTGGACGGCTATCGCGTGCTCTGCATAGACTTCGACCCCCAAGCGACGCTGAGCCACGCCATGGGCCTGACGAACGTTGGTGAGGAAGGCACGGTCTGGGGCATCATGTTGCGGGACCTCGTGCACGAAACCGAGGCGCTCAACGCAGCCCCTAGCGGAGCGGAGAGCGGCACTGCCCTGCCCCGCCGCTCGCTTCCGAGATCGGTCATCGACGTCGGCGCGCAGGACATGCGGGCCGCAGACTTCATCCAGGCCACGAACTGGCCCACGATCGACATCATTCCGTCCTGCGCGAATGCCGCCTTTGTCGAGTTCGTGACCGCGCAGTACAGGCATCTCAATCCGGAGTGGTCGTTCTTTGCCGCCGTCGACCGGTACCTGAGCCAGTTGTCCGACGATCAGCACGACCTGATCATTTTCGACTGTCCGCCAGCCATCGGCTACCAGTCGATGAATGCCGTCTTCGCGGCCGACATGCTCTACATTCCCAGCGGCCCTGGCTACTGGGAATATGACAGCACGACCTCCTTCGTGGGCCAACTGGCGGAAGCGCTCCACGACATGGCAGCCGGCGCGGCGGGCTTCGTGTCGGCGGAGCCGATTCGCCTGCCAAAGGCGTTCCGTGATGTCCGGTTCGTGCTGACCAGGTATGAACCGGCAAACAAGCTTCACCAGGCGATGTTCGAGGCATTCGGCAAGGTGTTCGGCGCGCAGATGGCGGAGAACCCGGTTGAAATGACGCGGGCTGTCGAGCAGTCCGGCCGGTTTCTGAGTTCCGTTTACGAGATGGACTACCGCGAGATGACCCGGGAGACATGGCTTCGTGCACGGCACAGCTTTGACAAGGCATACGAAGAGTTCAGGACGACTATGCTTCCGCACTGGCATGGCATGACAAGTGAAACCTTACCTGCGGGTACGATTTCGAATGAGGGAGCGGCGGCATGACCCGGCGGCGCAAGACATTCGACATTGTTCTGCCGGACGACGGCCCGGTACCTGTTGTGCAGCCGAATTCGAAGCGTCGCGGACCGATGGCAGCCGCAATTTCGGAGAACGCCGAGGCCGGACAGGAACGCAACAGGGCATTCCAGGCAATCCGCGAGGAGAACGACGCCCTCGCACATGAATTCGTGGCCCTTCGAGATGCGGGCCATGTTGTGCATTCCGTGCCGATCAGCGAAGTGCGCTCGACAATGCTGGTAAGGGACCGCATGCCTGGTGAGGACGAGGAGCTCGACGAACTGGTCACCTCGATTCGCGACGTCGGACTGTCCAACCCGATTCGTGTATTGGAACGCCCGGCCTACGAGGGTTTCGAACTTGTGCAAGGCTACCGTCGGTTGCGTGCGTACCAAAAACTGTTCGAGGAGACGGGTCAGAAGGAATGGGCATCGATCCCGGCGCTTGTCGTTCCAGGCGCTCCGGACGTAGCCGGACTGTATCGCCGAATGGTGGACGAGAATGTCGTTCGAAAGGATCTCTCTTTCGCCGAAATGGCACATGCGGCAAGGAATTACGCGGCGGATCCCGGCACGGGCGCGAGTGACGTCTCCAAGGCGGTGGCGGAACTGTTCCAGTCCGCACCGTACTCGAAGCGAAGCTACATCCGATCCTTCGTGGATCTGCTCGATGCCTTCGATGCCGTGCTGAAATTCCCGACCGAGATTCCGCGTGCGCTCGGTCTGGCGGTGGCCCGAAGAATCAAAAAGCACCCGAAGCTGGTTGCCGAGATTAAACGCGACCTTGAAACTCTCAAGGATCCTGAAGTTGAGGACGAGTTGGAGGTGCTCCGCCGACACGCGGCAATGAACCGATCAGAAGAGGATGTCGTAAACGAAATGGCGCCAGAGCCCAGGCAGGGGAAGGAAGGGCAGGGCGGCCGGACGAAGACGACGTTCCACATCGAGAGTGCTGCGGGCCAAGTAAAGTGCACCGCGGCTGTCGGCCGCCTGGAGATCAAGGCCGAGCGCGACTTTTCTTCGATAGACCGGAAGCAGTTGGAGCGCGCGATAACGTCGCTAGTGGACGATCTCGGTTGAACCTTGCCCACGGGCAAGATCGGGACAGCAGCGGCAAGCTGGCCTTGACCTGCATTGCGGAAGGAATGTGCAAACCTTACCCACGGGTAAGATTTCTGCCTTTGCTGGCTGTCTGTAGGGGGCTCCGGTTCCAGGGAACGCCATTGCAATACATGGCTGCGGCTGCAAACCTTGCCCGTGGGCAAGGTCACCTACCGTCGGCAGCTCTGCCAGAACCGGATGACGATAGTCTCTGAACTTACCGCCGACACGGCAATTTGTCCTCGCGAGCTCGGAGGAGGTGTTGTCGCCTCCGTTCCACACGGCAACACCTGCGCCTGCGTCAAGCAATGCCTGGATATACTCCCGCGTCGAGCGTTCCGCGAAGTGCAGGACGGAACTCCGCGCGCGTTACGCCGACAGATCCTGACCGTGCCGGTCCGGCGATGTGGCCCGACGCTCGACCAATGAGACAAAGGACGCAAACCAGACTGCCAAGGATGAAGAACCAGTTCTGAAATCGCCACTTGACAAAACACCATAATGGTGCCATTTGTTGCTATGGCGAAATAGCTAAAGCCATTCCATGACCTTGATGCGATCAAATCGACGTTCTGCACGCCGGAGCAACTCAGGTCGACCGGCACGGCCATTCGCACCGCCGTCGAATTGGGGTTTGGGAGTGAAGAGATTGTCAGTGTCATTCGGTCCATTGAGAGGCGCGACTTTCGAAAGTCCATGACCTCCTATGCGGATCACCGTGTCTGGCAGGACGTTTATCATGTCTCGTCGGAGGCCGGTCCGCGCCATGTGAAATTCACGGCTGAAGCAGAGAACGGGTTCCTTCTGCTTTCCTTCAAGGAGAATGACGATGGGTGATCCGGTCTGCCCGGAAACCGGGGCGCCGATGCATCGTGATACACGACCGATGAAGCTTGTCTACAGGGGTGAATCGGCGACTGTGGACATGCCCGGATGGTACTGTGATGCGAGCGGAGAGAGCATCCACGACGGATCCGACATGAAGGTCTCCGACAGGGCGCTTACCTCCCTCAAGGCGAAGGTCGAGGGCCGCCTTGATCCGCAGGCCGTCCGGCGAATTCGCAAGAAACTCGGACTCTCGCAAAGGGACGCGGGACGGTTGATCGGCGGAGGACCGAACGCCTTCCAGAAATACGAGAGCGGGGACGTTCTTGCCAGCGGCGCCGTCACCAGCGCACTCCTTTTGCTGGACAGGGATCCGGGCGGATTGGACGTGCTCCGCAACAGGGAGGAAGCGATTGACGGCTTTCGTTGAACGGCGTCGCAGACAGCGACACGTCTGCCGGCGCTCCGGACTTGCGCAAAGGCTGATGAAGCGCCCGGCATAGGCCCTATCTGATTTCTTTCCGAGCGCTCCCGATGCAGTACAAGTCGTCCGAGTGCCGCATGTAGCGCGAGATTTGCCACGAAATTTCGAATCGTAGTCTCTGGCATTCAGGACTTCATGGTCGCAGTGGTGACCGGCCGCGAAGAAAAGGCGATGGTGTAGAGCCTGGTCCGGGACGGATGCCCCGGAACGCGGACGAGACCGGCCTCTTCGAGACGGCGCAAGTGGCGCCTGACATTGACGCGGCTGAGGCCGCTGCGATTCATGACAAGCGGCACGGAAACCGGGTCGTGATCGAGAAACACCTGGATCACGTCTTCCAGCCGTGCGCGTTTCGGGGTGACAAGCTGCATGGCTCGGTCTTTCCAGGCCATGGCGTCCTCGATGCGGCGACGGAGGTCCAGCGCCGACTGGCCGACATCCTGCACGAAGGCTTCGAGCCTCCGGTACACCGTCCCGTCCACGACGGCGTTGCGGGAGAGGGGCAGGAACGGCAGTCCGCCACGAAGCCGGCCTGAACCGGATGGAAGGCATGCCATGAGCACGAGCGCCTCGAACAGACCCGCCGGATGACGCCTGGCGAGGCCGCAGGATCGCCAAGCATGAAAGGAAAAGGCCGCCCGCGCAAAAGGAGAGAGGACAGTGGCGTGCTCCATAAGGACGGACCAGTCGCGAATGTGCTCGGAGAGCGAGATCGGGTGAGAGCGTCCGAACCGTTCCAAAAGGGCGTTCCCTTCGCCT
>JAJEAC010000089.1 GCA_022824315.1 Silicimonas sp. | reverse complement strand
CACGTCTTTCCGGGAATGTAGGCGTCAATAAACCCGGCTTGGTATCCAATCGGCGGACGTCGATTGTAGGGCACAGAGAGATGGGCACGCACAACGGCCGAACCAGCGATTTGGTAGCCTGTTGCCCTACCCCTGCCAGAGACCTCGAGGCGCCCCTCATCCACGAGTCGTTTGAGCGCCCGCCAGACAGTCGTTTCACTTGCGTCCCGTGCCACGCCCTTGCGGATTGCATCCCGACCCGCACTTGGGTTCTCGGCAACGAAGTCAAGGATGTCGTGCTCCGAAAAGGTCATGAAACGATTGTCCATTGTCGTGAAACGATTATCTGTCTGATATAGAATTACTTTTTTCCGAATGCAAGTTTTCGTTTCACACTATTTGAAATGATTTTTCAGTGCGCTGCGGAACCCCGGCAGGGCGGGGAGCAGTTACGTGGCGAAAAGTTCATGTTCATGAGACGTGCCCCGTGCTGGCCGATTGCCGGGTCTTGCTATTTCGGACCGGGGTTGTCCAATGCAGCCTTGTCTTGGCTGTCTCGGTTACGCAGTCGGTCCGCGGACATCTCCGGATGCAGGACAGCGCACAAGACTCGAAGTGGCACTTGATTTTGGGCAATTCAGGCTGACGGATTCCGGTGACAGCAACAGGCGTTGGTTCACCCATGCTGACTCTCGTCAAAGACCAACCTGAATCCCTGATGCGATGTGGTCGTGTCGGCCGTCGTGCCGGTTCGCGCCGCAATGCGATAGCGAAAGCAGTAGCTTTTGTGACACAGGAAAGAACCGCCCTTTAGCACCTTGGATCTTGGCTGATTGGCATGATGGGCCTTCGCCCGCTTCGACAAGGAGCGAAGCTTGAATGGGTCTGCCGTCCATTCCCATACGTTGCCGCACATGTTGTAGAGACCGTAGCCATTTGACTCGAAGGACCTTGCCGGCGCCGTGGTTGCATACCCGTCGGCACAAGCATTCTTGTCCGGGAATCTGCCTTGCCAAATGTTACAAGGAAAGAAACCGGAATCGTTGGGTTCCTCTTCGCCCCATGGAAATGGCACGTCGCCCAGCCCGCCTCGTGCCGCGTGCTCCCATTCGATTTCAGTGGGAAGGCGCCCGCCTGCCCAACTCGCGTAGGCCCGCGCATCGTTCCATGACACATGAACCACGGGGTGATCCCGGTGCCAGGCGTCTTCCGAGCCAGGTCCGTTGATCAATCGCCATGACGCGCCATCGATCCTGCGCCACCATTCATGGCCAAGCACGGCCTGTGTCTCGGTGATGGTTTCCGCAACGTTTTGGTGGAACACGAAGGACCAGCCAAACCGTTCGGCTTCGGTCTCAAACCTGGAATCCTCGACAAAGGCCGCGAACATCTCGTTCGTGATGGCAGTCTCCATCATGCGAAACCCGGACACACGCTTGCGTCGCGTCGGACCTTCCTCGTCGACGGGAATCATTGGCCTGTCAGTACCAAGAAGCGCGTCACCACCCGGAATCGCCCTGCAAGCATGCATGGCATGCTGGCCAGTTTCGGTCTTCGGGTGCACGTCCCGCCTCTTGCCGGTTCGGCCTTGTCGTGCTGGCGTGCAGCAACTGTTCTTGTTCAACTCGCCCTGCCGAAATCCAATTGCGCCTGCTGCAGAATATGCCTCAACCCCAGATCACTGACCATGCGAAATTCGAACCCGCTCGTCAGGACGAACGCTTGCGGCTCGAGATGGACGGCACCGCACCTGGCATCGGCAATTCAAGGTAGTCCTTTGCACGTACGCTGGCGAGACCCGTAAGACAGAGCAGATTCTTGTCAGTGTCCTCCAGCTTCTGGATCGCGCCTTGAAGCGTGTCGAAAACCTTGCGCGCGTCCTGCGTCATGGCGGTGACGTAAGGCAGGGCTGGCGTGGGAGGCGTGTGGACAATTTCCTTAAGAACGGTTGCCACGCTGTCGAATTCCTTGATGAATTTCCATGACACTGCATCAATGGCGGCAATGTCGGCAACGCGATTTGCGACCGCGTGGGCGCTGGCAGCGTGGGAGCCGGTCAGGACCGGCTCGGAAAAGCGGAATCCTTCATCCCTGGCCTTGGCATCCAGTGCAGCCCATCCCGACTGGGACAACGGATCATTGACTGCAGGACGCGCCTCCGCGAACTCGACCAGCGTCGTCCGGCTGTCATCCACTCGCGCAATGATGGTGCTGAAGTAGCGACCATCCGGGCACGGAAGATCATGCACCGGTACGCCGACCAGTCGCACGGTTCCGTGCAGGCGTGCCCTGTAGGGCAGGCCGCATGTCTGGGAAAGCAGGAGATTGGAATGTCTCCATTGGTTCCACGGGTTGCCGCCGCGCGTCAGGCCGGCTGGCGCACCCGGCCAGACGTCCCGAAAGTTCACCCAGAGCCGGTCGAGCGCACTTGCGGTCTCCGGCCGGTCATACATCGGCAGACTGGCGATCATCCCTTCTTCACAACGCGCTGACGGGCGAGGGCACTGTCGCGGTCATTGATCCCGAGCATGGGGGCAACGAGGCGCATCAGTGCGTCTTCCTCGTGGTCTCGAGAACCGTCCGCAAGAACGATCTCCCAAAGGGCCTCGATGATCTGTTCGCGATCCTCATGCGGCACGGCCGCCTTGATGGCGCGGGTGAATCGCACCGTGTCCGGGGCTTCCGATTCGAGTGTCTCGGCATCCTTGCGGACTTTCGTGACCTCGAAAGGCGTCAGGTCAAATCGCCGTGCCAGAACCCTGTTGATGCGCGACCTTTCCGATTCGTCGTAGCTCCCGTCTGCACGTGCGATCCGGACAAGCAGCGCAGCCAGCGCGAGCCGGGAATCGACATCGGACAGCGTTTCGGGTTCAGGTGCAGTCATGCGGCGGAGAAGATTACCAAACATTTTGCCACCATATACGTCGGCGTCGTAGGTTGCGAGAGGCGCGTGGCGTCGCGTAGGGACGAATCGATCTGTAGTCGGCGAAGACCCATGGCCAAGTGCCGCGACTGGTCGGCGGTCCAGCATCTCGATAGGGTTGCATTCTCCATTTCAGCAACTTGGCCTGAAGTCCAATCGCGCTTTCATTCGAGAGCATCAAGTCTCATCGGAAACCAATCCAATGATCTGCAAGCGCGACCTCAGTTCTGTCGTGACTTCAGCCGCACGAATGACTTGCTCCAACGATAGCAGCTGCCTCAAGTCCGCTGCAGACATGTTCTTGTGATACGCTGGCCAGAGCGCTCTCAACTTGCTCATGGATTCGCCCCGCGGAGGGTCGTCACGCTCATGTCCGGCGAAATGGCGCAACAGCAAGCCCTCGTAGTCTGGTCTCTGCAATACGGCAATGAACCCTCCCTTCTCAAGCATTTTCAAGGCTTTGCGCCCGGACTCACAAGATGCACCGAGACCATCCGCATCGAACAGGATCGCCTTTCCCGCCAGCGGCGCTCTTTGTGCTTCCTCGCCCGCGAGCCTGACTGCCTTAGTTGCAAGAGCCAGCGGGCTGCCAACTGGTTGCAGGTTCCTGATTACCAAATGAACGTGAAGCCCTCCATCTTCTGCGAACTCCTGCAATTCCCTGCCATAGCGCTGCTCACTTTCCCCCTTCGCAGCCGAGAAAAATCCGGGTTCTCCGTTCAATGACGCCTCGGCCACTCATCCAATGATCGGAACCCCGCCGTAAATCCCACCCAGGTAGTTTCGCAGGAAGTTCTCGTCCCGACGGATGCCCTTGATGTCATCGAGGCCGTAGACCCTGGTGGCGGCCTTCTTGCTCTTCTCGCAGATCAGCACCTCCTCCTTCAGGAGGTAGTCCAGCAGCGAGACTGAATGGCAACTCATCCAAAGCTGAGCCCCGCAAGGGTTTCGGCCCGGGTCGGAGAACCACCGCAGGATCTCCGGGAGGACGACGGGGTGGATCGCCCCGTCGATGTCGTCAACCACGGCAATCCCTCCATTTGCAAGAGCTCGGTGGATCATCGGGTAGATTCGAAAGAACTGCTGCGTGCCTTGGCTTTCGAGAGTCATGTGTATCGGGGCGTCGAGACCGACGTGAAAGAAATGGGGCATGGGAGCGCCGCGCTCCGCCAGAATCTGGACTTCATCGACGCCGAGATCGATGCGTCGGATGTCGCGGTTGAGCGCGTCAAGCAACTCCTTGTCCTGAAAATAGTCTGCATGCAGGTCAAAATCTT
>JAJEAC010000035.1 GCA_022824315.1 Silicimonas sp. | reverse complement strand
GTCTTGGTCAGAAGCGGCGACCGGAACGTCCCTCTGGACATCCCGACCGCCGCTCCGGTGTGGGCCGGTTCCCGCCAACGCCAAGGGGTAGCGCCGTAACGGGTACGGGAACGCCTTCGGGCCGCATCGCCGGCCAAAGGCCCGCAGGACCCGGATGTCCACTCGAGGTGCTCCACGCTGACCATCTCGTGCAGCGCCTGGCAGACTTCGGCCCGCTTGCATGGACTTCTCCGCAGGCGGAGCAGTCGATGCGACGCATGCGTTGTTCCGGCATTCAGGCAGGACCTCCCTGGCATTTCAATTGAATGTCACGTGGTATGGATGATCCGACGCTGTCGCCCGATTCATCTCAGTCAACTGTTGCGAAAAAAATCCACGTCGGCAAAAAAAAGGGGAGGCAGTGACGTGTCCGTCGAGCACCACGGGTCCGGCAATGCGCCAACCGAACCGGGTTCGGCAATATCCGACGGATTGACGGGAGGGCGGCTGGCCATGTCAGGGATCGGTTCGCCACGGGCGGCGAAACGGGCGGAGTGCGCTTTCAGCGCGGCGGCGACTGCAGACCGCACGGCGAGCGTTCGCGATCCACGAACGTGATGTTGGTTGCTTCCAATTGGGACTGGTCAAAGGACGCACACAGACTTGGCTGCCCTGGCCGGACGACCTTGTGCGTGCCCATGGCGGGCGGATCGACAGAGACATCTGGTTCCACGACCTGCTCGATGAGAGCGCTGAGACGTATGACCCAATCGAACTCAGCACTATCCAAGCCCTGACCGGCTCCGCAGTGCAAACGAAACGAAAGAGGATCGGGGCCTGTTGACAATCAGGTCGCGAATCGGCGGAGCGCCACCATTCCCTGCCCCAATGACCGCCGGAACGGCGGCACAGGCAAACGGGCAAGCATCACGTGAATGCAGACAGGACGGTGCTGACCGGCGCCATGTGGGCGCGGATCGGGCACATGCTGCCCGGCAAGGCACTCGATCCCGGCGCCGCCGCGGCGGACAGCCGGCGGTTTCTCGAGGCCGTCCTCTGGCGGTCCCGGACCGCGCCGGCGCGACCTGCCGGAACAGCGTCTTCAAGCGCTTCCGCCGCCGGGCGCTCTCAGGCGCCTTCGGGCGTGTCTTCAACGCCTTGCCGGACGGGTTCGACCTCCGGCACGTGTTCGCTGCCGGCACGACCGTCCAGGCTCACCAGAAGGCGGCGGACGCAAGGGGGGGACCGCAGCCAGGGGATCGGCCCGGGGGCGGCCTGACCGGCAAGATCGTGGCCGTCGTGGACGCGCTGGGGTTCCTTGTGCGGTTCACGATCCTTCCCGGCCAGGCGCACGATCTCGCGGGCGTGCCGGACCACTTGAGAGCCTTTCGTTCGGGGTTCTGGCCGGCGAAAAGGCCTTCGACGCGGAGCAGCTGCCCGGGGAGGTCGAGGCGCGCGGGGCGGAGGCGGTGATTTCCTCGAGACGGAACCGGACGGAGCCACGGGACCGCGACCGGGAGATGTGCAAGCGTCGGCACCAGATCGAGGATCTCTTTGCGAGGATCAGGGAATTTCGTGCGGTGGCGACCCGGTACGACATGACGGGCGAGAGCTTCGCGATGGCGATTCATCTCGTCGCTGGCGCGGTCTCGGCGACATGAATGCCAAAAGGCCCCAATACTCACCCGGCGTGGCACACATTTCCGTCCCCATCGAACACCCAAACCAAGAAGTTGCTGTTGCCACACTCGGCGACCTTCGATTTCGATTGCAGGTCTCTCGCATCCAATGCCGCCCCGGCGATCAGAGGCCACCACCGCAATCGACGTCATCACCCGCGCCAAAGGTGCGGCCCGGGCATCGGAAACGGATTTCGTGCCTCATAGGCGGATGCAATTCGGAAAAGGGTGTCTTCACGATACCTCGGCGCGATTGTCTGAAACGCAACCGGCAAGTGTTCCGTGGTGAAGCCGCAGGGGGTGGCGCAGGCAGGGAAATTCGTGAAGTTGAACGGGTAGGTGTAAGGGCTGAATTCGAACCATTCCTGCATACCGCGACCGGCCGGGAAATCCCGCCCTGCCTCGAAGGCGGCAAAGGGCATCTGGGGCGTGATCAAGGCGTCGAAATCGGAGAAGAGCCGGTTGAGGGTCAACGCGCATTCACCGCGCGCCATGTTCGCCTCGATGTAGTCGACGGCGCTCACGCCTTGCCCCGCTTCCGCAAGTTTCCGCAGGCCCGGGTCCAGCAGGGCGCGTTCCATTTCGCTGAAAGCTCCGCAGATCTTCGCCATGGCTGCGCTGTAGAGGGTCTTGAAGTCGGGAAGGGGGTCATCGAAGACGTGATCAACCAGGGTCACGTCGATGCCCAGTTCTTGCAGGACCGACAGAGCCTTGTCCGTGAGGTCCAGGGTCTCTTGGTCCGGGTTGGCATAGCCGAGCGTCGGACTGTAGGCAACCCGCAAGCCATGCACGCCTTGACCGGGAAATGACCGCCAGTCCTTGTCATTGTCCGTCAAGCCGACGTGATCCTGCCTGCCATCCCCGACCATTGCCGCAAACATCAGAGTCGCGTCGGCAACGGTACGGGTCATCGGTCCGGACTGACCCATTTCGCCGATTGTGCTGAGCGGAATATAGGGAATGCGCCCGGCGGTCGGGTAGAGCCCGAACACGCCGCAATAGGCGGCCGGCATCCGGATCGACCCGGCGCCGTCGGTTCCTTCAGACAGCGCGACAATGCCGGCGGCCACAGCGGCTGCGGCACCTCCAGACGATCCGGCGGGGGTTCGTTCCAGGTTCCAAGGATTGCAGGTGATGCCGCTAAGCGGGCTGTCTGTTGTGCCTTTCCAGCCAAACTCAGGGGTCGTTGTCTTGCAGGTGAAAATGGCACCGTGCTTGCGAAGGTTCTGAACGCGTGGGGCATCCCAATCGCAATCACCCTCTGATGTCGTCAGCGAGCCCTGGCGCGCCGGCACGCCTTTGAGTGGCGTCAGATCCTTGATTGCGACCGGCAGGCCGTCCAACAGTCCCTTGGGGGCGTTTCTTTGCCACCGCTCCTCTGAGGCGCGCGCTTCCTGCCGCGCAGAGTCCCGCATCTCAACGGTCAAAGCGTTGAGTTGCGGATTGGCCTGATCGATCCGCGAAAACGTCGCCTCGACCACCTCGACAGGTGAAAGCGAATGCTTGGCGTAGCCCTGCAACAAGCCCGTAGCGGAGAGTGACAGGATGTCGACGGTCATTGCGCTCTCCATGTCATGGGCAGGTCAGGACCTGAGATCAAACTGTGCCACCATCGACGATGATCGTCTGACCGGTCACCGCGCGGCTTTGATCGGACGACAGCCAAAGGACGGTGTTGGCAATGTCCGCAGGGGTGATCAGGGACGGCAGACATTGCTGGCGCAAGGTTTCTGCAATCCATGCATCGGTCACCACGGTATCGGCGACATGTTCGGTCACGACCCGGCCCGGCGCGACGGCATTGACCCGCACGCCCCTTGCCCCCAAGTCGCGGGCCATTCCCCTGGTCAGGCCGACGAGACCTGCCTTTGCCGCATGATAGGCAGACAGGTCGCCAGCCAGCTTCATCCAGGCGTGCGAAGACATGTTCACCACAATGCCGCAGTTGGCGGCCGTCATCGCCGGCGCGCACAACCTGCTGAACTGAAATGCGTGATTGAGATTCACGTTCAGCGAATGGGTCCAATCGTCGATATCCAGATCCGCGAACGCGGTGCGTTTGCTCCACCCGACATTGTTCACCAGGATCGACACGTCTCCAAACTTTGCGACGGCCCCTTCGTGGGCTTGAATGACCTCCTGCGGATCAGCAACATCCGCCTGTATCGGATGGAATCGTCCATTGCCGGCAACCAGCGAACCTGTTTCAGACAGGCCTTCAGGATCCAGATCGACGCCCACGACCTTCGCGCCCTGATGGCAAAATGCACGCGCGACTGCCCTCCCGATCCCGGTTCCGGCACCGGATACCAGGACATTCG
Source organism: Silicimonas sp. (assembly GCA_022824315.1). Classification (GTDB taxonomy): domain Bacteria; phylum Pseudomonadota; class Alphaproteobacteria; order Rhodobacterales; family Rhodobacteraceae; genus JAJEFO01. The sequence continues at coordinate 65,367 of JAJEAC010000035.1, read as the reverse complement.
ACCCGGCGAATTCCGGATATTCGATCGGAAGAACTTCATCCTGATCCGACGCGTGGGCTCTGCTGCGCATCTGCCACTCTACCTGATCAACGGAACCGAGGAATCCGGATATCCTCCCTATCCCGGCGGTTCTGTTCGGTCCGCACATGCGGAATTCCGGTTTCCCTTTGCCGCAGTGATCGGCCTTGGGATCGAGAGGTCTCCATTCCTGTCAATCATGCGTCCTGGTCTTTCATTTGGGCTGAAACACCACGATTTCAGCGAAGGAGCCACCATCCCGTGTGAGGTGGCCACTTCCCTTGGTTGCAGCACGGTTTCAATTGACATCTACCGATTCCATTCTTAGTGTTCAACATGTAAGTCACCGGTATCACTATATGGTCCACATGTGAAGAATGGGCCCCAGCCGAGCGTGCGGTTCGAATGGGGTGGATAGCATCGATCGGACGCAGGCGATCATCGCCGCAAGCGGCCATTGTCCGTCGAGAGAATCGAGGGCAACGATCCGGTTCACAGTCGCAGACAACGAAATGGTACCATCATCTAGGAGGACTCCATGAAATATGATTTGGGAAAGAAGATCGCTGCATTGGCGCTGACAGGCCTGTTGTCAGGTGTGGCGGCTGCTCCGGCAAGCGCCGCGGATACTCTGAAATTCGTGTCATGGCAAAAGGACGAAGGCGGCGTCGGCGAATGGTGGGCGGAAGTCATCTCGAAATTCGAAGCGGCCAATCCGGGAACCACGATCGAGTGGACCAAGGTCGAACGCGGCGCCTATGCCGACACGATGACCACGCTGTTTGCGGGCGGACAGCCGCCGCAAATCGTTCATCTGGCCTCGTTCGAATACCAGAACTTCGCCGAAAACGGCTGGCTCGAAAACCTTGACCCGTGGTTCGCGGATGCAGGGATCAGCCTCGACGGCTGGGCCGGTCAGCAGATCTGCACCTGGAATGGTGAAACCGCCTGTGTGATGCTGCTCTATTTCGGCTTCATCATGGGCTACAACGAGGCCATCCTCGCTGCCGAAGGCCTTGAGCCGCCCACCGATTTCGATGAGTTCATGAACGTCATCGAAAAAACCACCAAGGATCTGAACGGCGACGGCATCAACGACCAGTTCGGCACGGTTGTCGTCACGCGCGGCGGTCCGGGCCAGTACTTGACCGAGTTGCTGAATTTCGTCCTTGACGCAGGCGCACGCTGGACGGATTCGGACGGCAACGTCACCATGAACACGCCGGAAATGATCGAAGGGCTGGCCCGCTGGAAGGCAGTTATCAACAGCGGCTTCACACCGAGGGATATCGCCTCCGGTGAAGGCCGCCGCCTGTTGGCCGACGGCAAGGTCGCATTGAAGGTCGATGGACCGTGGCTCTATCCAATCATGGCAAGAGGCCCCGCCGCGGCTGATCTGAAGGTCACCAAGCCGCCGTTCAATCCGCCGGTTGGCGGCTCGTCGAACGTGCTTGGCATGGCCAGCGAGATCTCGGACGAGGAAAAGGCGCTGGTGTTTGAATTCATCAAGATCGCCATGTCGCCCGAGATGCAGTCGAAGTACGCGACCGTCGCCAATTCGACGCCGCCCAGCCCGACCGCAGACGTGACCGGTGTTGAAGAGAAGACGCCGCACTTCCAGCTGTTGATCCAAACGCAGCAGGCCGCGGCCGCGGCCGGTGTCGACCGTATTCCGACCGGGCTTGAGGTTCAGTACGGTGAATTCTCCAAAATGGTCATGGAAGAGGTCGAGCGGATGCTGATCGAGGATCTGGATCCGGCAGATGTTGCCGCAACCATGCAGGCCAAGGCAGAAGCCATTCAGGGCGGTTGATCCCGGACTCCATCCAGCCGGTTCGCGGACGTTCCGCGGACCGGCAATACCAATTCAATCCCCGCATGCGGGTGGGTGATTCTCATGGCAATCCCACGGAGCCAATCCGGAACCACGTGGTTTGGGCTTGCAAGACCAAGCCGGCGGCACTGGCTCGGTTATATCCTGCTTGCCCCTGCCGTCATCCTGGTGGCGGTCATCATCATTTACCCCCTTGTCGTGTCCGTGGACCTGTCGTTCCAAAAGGTGGGGATCGCGCGCCTGGACGTGGCCAGAAAACCCTTCACGCTCGCCAATTATGAAAAGCTGTTCCTGTCGCCCGAATTCTGGAAATCCTGCTGGATCACCCTGAAACTCGTCGTCACGGTGACTCTGCTTTCCATGATCGTGGGGCTGGCGACCGCGCTTTTGGTAAACAATCAGTTTCGGGGCCGCACCATGGCGCGCCTTTTCGTCGCTTTGCCATGGGCCGTGCCAGAGGTCATCGCGGTAGTGATCTTCTCGCGTTTTCTCGATTCATCCTTCGGCCTGATCAACTGGCTTTTCATCACTTTGGGTGTGACGGATGAGCTGTGGGGCTGGTTCTCAGACCCGACGCTTGCATTCTGGTCGATCGTCATGACAATGGTTTGGAAAGGCTATCCCTTCATTTCGATCATGGTGCTGGCGGGGCTGCAGTCGATCCCGGTCGATTTCTACAATGCCGCCAAGGTCGACGGTGCCGGCGTCTGGCAGCGCTTTCGCTATATCACCGTGCCGGTCTTGATGCCGGTCCTAGGGGTCGTGACCATTCTGGTCATGCTTTGGGTGTTCAGGGACTTCGCGATCATCAAGGTCCTCACCGACGGCGGCCCGATCAAGTCCACTCAGACCCTGGCCATTCTGACTTATGACCAGGCGTTCGGATTCTTCAATTTCGGCTATGCCTCGGCGGTGGGCGTGATCACGCTTCTGATCTGCTTCATTGCCAGCTATCTGATGCTCGGCCGACAGACCAAGTCGATGTATTGAGGCCAGCATGAACAGAACCAGGAACCAGTCCCTTCTGCTCTATGCGACAATCGCTGCCGTATGCGCCTTCCTTCTGTTCCCGGTCTACTGGTTGTTCAACACGGCGCTGTCATCCAGCGCCGAGTTGCAGGGGCTGCCGCCCAGTTTCTGGCCGGAACCCATGCATTGGGAGATCTTCGCCAAGGTTGTCGAAGAGCGTGCCATCTTCCAATGGCTTGGGAATTCGACAATCGTGGCCGTCGGCTCTGTCCTGCTGTCGATGTTCGTATCGGTTCTGGCCGGCTACAGCCTGTCGCGCTATCAGGTGCGAGGCAGCAATTCGATGGGTGTCTTCATCCTGACCGCAAAGATGCTGCCGGCGACCCTGATGGTCATCCCGCTTTTCGCGATCTTCAGATCGGTGGGGATGATCGGCAGCCTGTGGACACTGATCCTGGCCCATACGACGCTGATCGTTCCGTTCACGACCTGGATGCTGAAAGGCTATTTCGACACGATCCCGCGCGAACTTGAACAGGCGGCCATGGTCGACGGCTGCAGCCCGCTAGGGGCGCTGTGGCGAGTGATCCTGCCGGTGTCGGCCCCGGGGCTGGCCGCGACCGCGCTATACGCTTTCGTACTGTCCTGGGCAGACTACGCCTATGCCCGCACCTTCCTGACCAATGCGCAGAACAACTGGACCGCTAACCTCGGGATCACCTCGATGAAGGGCGAATACATCACCGACTGGAACGAAATCGCCGCGGCCTCGGTGATCGTCGCGGCACCGATCATCATCATCTATCTGTTCCTGGAACGGCATCTGGTCGGCGGACTGACCGCCGGTGCGGAAAAGTGAGTGTGGACCGGACAACCAGACGCCCGGCGGGTTAGACCCGCCAGGCCCACCTCCAACGCAGAACACCTGTGAAAGACATGAAAGATCAACACCCTTCCGCGCGACCTGTCAGCGAGTCGCGCGGCTGGACTCGGCGAAAAGGGAAAACAGGCGATGAAATACCTGGTGACAGGTTCGGCCGGACGGATTGGCGATCTGGCGTGCCGGCAACTGGTTGACGACGGCCACGAGGTACGGGGCTTTGACCTGCACGCTTCGGGGTTCGAACACGAAGCCTATAGCGAGGTCCTGGGGCCGCTTCACGACCCCGCGGCGGCGGGCACCGCGTGCGAAGGCATCGACAGCGTCATTCACCTCGGCGCCTTCATGTCGTGGAAGCCCGAAGAGGTCGGGCAGATGTTTCGGTCGAATGTCGAGGGAACGCGCATCGTGCTCGACGCCGCCCAGGCGGCAGGTTCGAAGCGATTCGTCTTTGCCAGTTCGGGCGAGGTCTATCCGGAAAACGCACCTCGGTACCTTCCGCTTGACGAGGATCATCCGCGCCTGCCCAACTCACCCTATGGTGCGACCAAGCTGCTGGGCGAAGAGCTTGTGCGGTTCTACGCGCGCACCAAGCCGATGGAGACGGTGATCCTTCGCTTTTCACATACCCAGCGGGCCAGCGAAATCATCGACCGCGACAGCTTCTTTTCCGGGCCGAGGTTCTTTTTGCGGCGCAAGATCGAGCAGCAGGATGCCTTCGGCAACCGCGCGGCGGCCGATATCTTCCGGGCCGCGGACCCCGGCCACGAGGCGCTCGTGCTGTGCTGCAACGAAGACGGGTGCGCCTTCCAGATGGACATCACCGACGCCAGGGACATGGTCACCGGCATCCTGCTGGCGGCGAACCACCCGGCCGCGGCCAACCGCATCTATAACCTGGGATGCAACGATCCGGTCGATTTCGAGGCGTTCCTGCCAAAGCTGTCGGACAAGCTGGGGCTGCCGGTGGTACGGGTCAACCTGCCGGGCCCCGGAGTCCTCTACCACACGTCGAATGCCCGTATCCGCTCCGAATTGGGGTTCGAACCGGAATGGACGATCGACCGAATGCTGGAAGACGCAACGTCTGGATCGTAGGTTGCTGCGCCGACTCGGATGCGGCCTGCCCTGGCCGGCCATTTGGTTCGGCGAATCAGGCTGGCGGATACGGCCAAGGTCCGGCTCTACGCCAGGGCGTTTTCGGTCTTGGCGTCAAACATGTACAGTTCGTTGGGGTCGAACGACAGCGTCAGTTCTTCATGCTCAGGGATTCCCCCCAGATGGGAAATGCGGGCAATGTACCCCTTGGTTCTTTCGCCGTCGCGCTGAACGATTTGGGCGACCTCATGGGATCCGTGCGAGAAGTAGACGTATTTTTCCGACCCGAGGCTTTCCACGAGTGACGGCGTCACGGTGAAGCTAGCCTTGCCCGGGCCGAGGTCGATGTTTTCGGGCCTCAGGCCAACCACGAGCTTCTGCCCGTCAACGCATGGTTTTCCCTCCACCGATATGCGTGCACCCAGGACGTCCACCCCAAGCCCGTCGCCATCGGTCGTGACCGTGGCGGGCAAAAGGTTCATGCCCGGCGATCCGATGAACCCGGCGGCGAACAAATTGCTCGGTTGCCGGAACAGCGAGTCCGGCGAGGCGATCTGTTGAATGACGCCGTCATGCATCAATACAACCCGATCCGCCATCGTCATAGCCTCGATCTGGTCATGGGTGACATAGACGGTCGTTACGCCGATCCGCTTGTGCAAGGCGCTGATTTCGGCCCGCATATGGACCCTGAGCTTGGCGTCGAGGTTGGATAGCGGCTCGTCCATCAGAAACGCCTGCGGCTCGCGCACGATCGCGCGCCCCAAGGCGACACGCTGTCTCTGGCCACCGGAAAGGTCCTTGGGCTTGCGATCCAGCAGATGCGAAACGCCCAGCATCTTGGCCGCGTCGTCGACCCGCTTGTTGATCTCGTCCGCTTTCATGCCGCGCATCTTGAGGCCAAAGCCGATATTGCCGCGAACCGTTACATGTGGGTAGAGCGCATAGTTCTGGAATACCATCGCGATGTCCCGGTCGCCCGGGGCGTGATCGGTCACGTCCCGGTCGTCCAGCAGGATCCGTCCACCCGAGGCGGGTTCCAGCCCGGCAAGGATCTTGAGCAGCGTCGATTTCCCGCAACCCGACGGGCCGACAAGAATGACGAACTCGCCCTCCTCGATTTCCAGCGAGAATGGCTTCAGGACCCGAAGCGAACCATAGTCCTTGTGCACGTTTTCAAATTTGATGCTGGCCATGCGCTTTCTTCCCGGATGTTTCGGTCCTGGCGGGATTTTCACCCTGTTGGTTTCAGTGGCTCAAGCAGTCCGAGCGCCTCATCCGAGGGCCCGACGCCAAGGCCGATTCCGCTCGGCGGAGTGTAGGCGCCCGCCCTGCAGGACATGTTGCCCTTCAGCAGGTGACGGTTTGGTTCGAACACCGAGTGTTGATACTCGTGCATTGGCACGTTGGGCAGTGCCGAACTGGCCTGAATGCTGGCGGCCAGAAAGATGCCCGCGCCGATCGTTGCGTGCGGGATGACTGGCAGCCCCCGTTCTTTTCCCAGCTGCGCAATCCGGGTGAAATTCGTAACGCCCTTGTGTCCCATTTCAGGCTGCAGGATCGCGATGTCGCATCGGTCAATCCGGTTCAGGAAATCATATGGCGTACGCCATTCCTCGCCAACTGCGATGGGAACCTTCGAGTCGCGGCAAACCCGTGCGAGCCCGGCGAAATCCTCGGTTCGCACCGGGGCTTCGGCGAACCACAGACCATGGGGGGCCATTCCCCGAATGATATCCAGCGCCTCGTCCGCGGTTTCGCGCCAATGCATGTCCGCGGCGATTCTTGCGTCTGGCCCAAGGCCTTCACGCAATGCCCTTGTCTCGGCGATGGCGCCGCCATCGGCAACCGGCAAGGCGAATTTAAACGCGTTGAACCCTTTGGCCTGCCAAGCCTGCGCCAGCGAAACCCGGTCTTCCAGCGTTTTCTCGGGCAGGCCTGAAACATAGGCCGGGATCTTGTCGTGGACACGGCCTCCCAGAAGATCGGCCAGGGTTTTTTTTGCAATCCGCCCGGCGATGTCCCAAAGCGCGATGTCAATGGCGGCAAGTGCGTCGACGAAGAAACCGCCGATATAGCCGCGAACGCGCATCAGGTCATAGAGATCATCGTAAATCGCGCTGGGATCCGTCGGGTCGCGCCCGATGGTAAAATCCGCCAGAAGGTCGCCGATGATCTCTCCGACAGCGCCGGGCGAAACCAACCCGTAGGTTTCCCCCCAGCCAACAACGCCGCCCACGGTCTCGATGCGCACAAGAACGGATCGGTCGAAGGTCGGATAGACCGTCTTGTTTCCCTTCCGGACAATGTACCCGCGGGCGTTGGCACCTTCGCCATCGCGGGGCGAGCCCAGATAGGGCGTGTCGCGCGGTATGGTCAGCGCAAAACACTCAACCGATTTGACTGTGTCGCTCACGGGCGCTCCCTTGTCCTGATTGCCGCCCGTCGATGAGGTTCAGTTCGCGCAGGTTTTCGTCGATGTCGTCCAGGGCAAACTGGTCTGCAAGTGGCGTCGGCGCACGCACGACTGACGTGATATTCAACCCCCGCCGCGCCAGCACGTGTTTGGTCAGCCGCATGCGATAGACGGTTTGCAGCGTCAAGAGCGGCAATGTCCTGACATAGAGCTCGCGGGCTCTGGCTGTATCACCCGATTGCCAAGCCTCGGTCATTTCCACATGCAGATCGGCAATCTCGACCGCAGGCATGACGGCGCAGGCGCCGCGCGCATATTCATCGAGAACATATCGCGCCCCGCCACCGCCGATCGCGCCCTCGAGTGAGACTGGCTTGTGTTCCAGGATGTAGGTGATTGCAGGTCCGGACGGAAGGGACTCTTCCTTGACATAGGCGATCTGCGGAAAGGAAGCCGCCAGTTTGACAATCGTGTCCGGAGATATATCCGCGCCGCGTGGCGCTGGGGCGTTTTGCAATATGATGCGGGAATTCGGCAGGCCGCGAACGACCTCTTCCAGAAACTCCGACACCGGCCTGAATTCACTGCCAAGGCCCGGAGGAGGCTGAATCATGAGGTGATCGACCCCGAGTTTGGCCGCGGATTTGCCGAATCCGATCGATGCCGGCGCAGTCTCGGCACTTATCCCGGCAATCAGTGAAACACTCGGCGGCGCAATCGAGGCAACCGTCTCCAACAATTCCTGCCGTTCGGCTGCGGTCAAATCCGAGACCTCGCTGGCAAACCCCGGAAACACCATGCCCGAGACCCTGGCATCCAGGCAGAATCGCACGATCTGCTGCATTGCGGATCGGTCGATGCCTCCGTCCTCGCCAAACGGCGTTGGCAGCACGGGAAGAACGCCTTGAATTCGCATTGCGGCATGTCCAAAATATGGTACCATGGGTTCATCTTTTGATATAAAATGCTGACAGGGTTGGCAAGCTCGTCAAGGACGTCATGGACAGAAACGGGTACGGTGCCTGCCGCGCCAGCAAAGGGCTGCGGCTTGGCATGATCCTTAGGGTGGCCAATGGCCGGGGGCCATCCGCGCTCGGGGGGCGGCCAGGGTTTGAGAGGATTGCAGCGAGGACTGATGGACTGGCAGATTGCAACCCCCGAAGAAAAGGCGGTTGTCCGGAATTTCACGGCAATCGACGTGCGAAACGAGCTTGGCGAAGGCCCGCTGTGGCATGGGCGAGAGGAAGCGCTCTATTGGATCGATGTCGAACGGCAGTTCCTCTACCGGTTGTTCCCGGGCCGCAACCTGGTCGAAGCGGCGCGACTGGCGGATCGGGCGAGCGCGATCACCGAAGGTCCGGGGGGACTATGGGTTCTGACCGCAAGCGGCCTCTGTCCGCTCGACAGGCTTTTGGACGGTTCGCGTGACACGGACCTGCCGCCTGCCGCATTCAATGACGGAAAATGCGATGCATCCGGCCGGTTCTGGGCAGGTACGCTGGACCGCCGCCCGGACAAGCCGCGCGGCGGGCTTTACATGCGCGACCTGACGGGCCAATGGCTTGAAAGGGATGCCGGCATCTGGGCCGGCAACGGTCTCGGCTGGAGCCGGGACGGCACGCGGATGTTCTTCGTCGATACCAATGCCGGCTGCATTTACCGCTATGATGTCGCGCCGGGAACCGGAAGTCTGGCCAAGCGCAATCGGATCGCGAGCTTTGATCTGGCGGACGGCAAGCCGGATGGGATGACCGTTGATGCCGACGATAACATCTGGTGCACTTTCTGGGATGGGTGGCGGATCGAAAAACTGAGCCCGGACGGCGATCAACTGAAGCAAATCTCGTTGCCGGTGCCGCGGCCGTCCTGCTGCACCTTCGGTGGCAGGGACATGAGAACCCTGTTTCTGACATCGTCCAGAACCGGGCTGGATGCGCGGCAACTGGAAAACGCGCCGCTTTCGGGCTGTCTGTTCGTCATTGAAGGTTGCGGCAAGGGAGCCACCACCTATCGCCTGGCGAATTCCAGGCAAGATGATTGGGGAATGACGCGGTGACACCCGGCGCGGAAACGCTCGATCTTGTTCTCGGGGGCGGCCTGATCGTCGATGGCACCGGCCGGCCCGGGCGCATCGGACATGTCGGCATCCGGGGTAGAGACATCATTTCCCTGAGCCATGGCGATTCGCGGCATGCGCAAGCGGCGAAGCAGGTGATTGACGTGTCCGGCAAGGTCGTTGCCCCGGGCTTTATCGATGTGCACACCCATGACGACCGGGCGGTGATTGCAACGCCGGACATGGCGCCGAAGGTGACGCAGGGCTGCACCACGGTGGTCGTCGGCAATTGCGGGATCAGCCTCGCCCCCATGACGCAGGAGGCTTTTCAGCCGCCATTCAGCATTCTGGGCCGGCCGGACGATTTTCGCTTCCCCGAGATGGCCGGATATCTGGACGCCGTGCGCGTCGCGAAACCTGCGGTCAACGTGGCGGTCCTGACCGGGCATATGTCGCTGAGGCTGATGGCGATGGCCGACCCGTTTGCCCCGGCGAGCGCGGCGGAACTCGAGCAGATGGGGCAGGGTCTGTCAGAGGCGCTGGATGCTGGCGCACTCGGGTTCAGTACGGGACTGTTCTACGGACCGAATGCCGGCGCCAGCATGGAGGAGGTCACCCACCTTGTCCGGATCGCCAGTCAGGCGGGCGGCATCTATGCCACACATATCCGGGACGAACGTGCCGGCGTGATCGACGCGCTGACCGAGGCCTTCGACACCAGTGCGGCAGCCGACGCGCCGGTGGTGATATCGCATCACAAATGCGCCGGCGTGGAAAATCATGGCCGGTCGGTCGAGACGCTTGCCTTGATTTCGCGACGGTCACGGTCACAAAGGATCGGGCTGGATGCCTACCCTTATGCCGCAGGATCAACGGTTCTCGATCCGCGCTTTGTCGGTGAAGGTTATCCGGTCATGCTCGCCTGGAGCAGGGACTATCCGCATCTGGCGGGGCGGGAGATCTCGGACATCGCGTCTGAATGGGGCCGCACGGAAAAAGATGCCGCCGCGCGGCTGCAACCCGGCGGCGCCATCTACTTTTCCACCGACGAACGGGATGTAGAGCGTATACTGGCCTATCCGAAGACCATGATCGGTTCGGACGGGTTGCCCCATGACGAACACCCCCATCCTCGGTTGTGGGGCACGTTTCCCAGGGTTCTGGCGCATTACTGTCGGGCGCGCCGGGTATTCGATCTGGAAACCGCGATCTGCAAGATGACCGATATTCCGGCACGCACCTTCGGGCTGGGCGCGCGCGGCAGGATTGCACCGGGTTATGCCGCCGACATCACCGTATTCGATCCCGACACCGTCGAGGATCGCGCCACCTTCCTGGAACCGCAAAAGCCCGCTCGGGGCATCGAACATGTGCTGGTCGCAGGCGTTCCGGCCCTGACGGACGGGAAGCCGACCGGACAAGGCGGCGGCGAGCTGATCAATCGCCAACAAACCAAACGTCGCTCACGAGGATGAAACCGATGTTGCCGGACATACGAATCCATCAGTGCAAGCCCGGGATGCGGGATGCGCAATTTGAGCTGTTCAACGGGAAGGGCCTAGGGGCCCAATCCCGCATACTGGGCGATCCTTTCGCATACATCAAATCCATCGAGGATCCGAACGAGTTCATTCTGATCTGGCAATATGACGATCTTGCGGACCGCGAAGCCCAGTGCGAGTTGATGTGGGACGACCCGGAATGGCAGGAACATGTGACGCTCAGCAAGTCGCTGGGTGCGGTGGTCAGCCAGTATGGCAAGCTCGTCGAGACCGTCGAGACATGATCCGTTGACGAGCCGGGCGCTGGTGCCGTAGCTGGCCTTGCAGCCAATGCCGGGGCGACAATGCGTGCGGAAGCAATCGAAGAGGAAGGCAATGGCAAACCGAGAAACGGAAAGCGGCAGGCGCAACAAGCCAGAGCGGGAAAAATCGGTTCCCGCCGGTGCCGCTGCGCTCGCCAAGGGGCTTACGCTTCTCAATCTGATAGCCGACGCCAATCAGCCGATGCGGTTTGCGCAGTTGCTGGAATTGTCAGAACTGCCAAAACCTACGTTCGCCCGTATCCTGCGCACCTTGACCGCATTCGATTTGGTCCGGCAACGCGAAAGCGACGGGGCCTATCTGCTTGGCCTGCGCTTCCTGGAGCTCTCGCATCGGGTCTGGGACAAGTTCGACCTTGCTGTCGCAGCGATACCAGAGATGGAAAAGCTGGCCCGTGAACTTGGCGAGACGGTCGGTCTGTGCCGCCTGGACCGCGGCGAGGTCTGGTATCTCGACGAACGCTCGGGCGACGGCCTTGGCGTGCGGGTCGAGGTCGGCCGGCGTGTGCCGCTGTTCTGCACCGCCGCGGGCAAGGCGCTACTGGCCTTTCAGGACCCGTCGACCCTGCGCCGTTTGATCGACGCGCAATCGTTCGAGAGGTTCACCGACAAGACGATCACCGATCCGGATATGCTGAATTCCGACCTGATCCTGACATGCGCGCGCGGATACTCCGTTTCACTCGAAGAACACCTTGCCGGCGTAAACTCGGTCGGTGTCTCGATCGCCGGCCCCGACGGCGTGCCGATCGGCGCCTTGTGCGTTCTCGGCCCCGCGTCGCGCATGGACCAGTCGGTCGTGCATCTGGTCGGGCGCGAACTGATTGCCTCGGCGCGGCGCATCACCGGATCGGCTGGTGCCGTCGCCATCAGCTCGCATCCGCGCCCAAACCGGCACGGCGCCGATATCCGCCCAGCGATTACGGTAAGATGCGTATTGCCCTGGGGCGCACAGCTCGGCGAATCGCCGGTGTGGCATATAGAAGAGGAAAGGCTCTATTGGGTGGACATTCTCGAACCGGCGGTGTTTCGCTTTGACCCGGCAACGGGCAAGAACGAGTCCTGCCCGATCAGCAAACTGGTCAGCGCGGTCCTGCCGGCAGAAGACGGAAAGTTGCTGATCGCGTCGCAGGATGGCATCGAGTGGCTCGACTTCGACACCGGTGCGCTGACGGCCTTTGTTGATCCAGAGGCGGATATCGACGGAAACCGTTTGAACGATGCCAAGATCGGACCAGGCGGGGCGATTTGGGTCGGCTCCATGCGCTTGGACGCCAGCCGCCCAAGCGGTGCGCTCTATCGCGTGTCGCCCGGCGGCGAAATCAGCTGCAAGGAATACGGCGTCAGCGTGGCCAACGGGCTGGGCTGGAGCCCCGACCAGGAGACGTTCTATTTCGTCGATACGCTGCCGGGTCGGATCTACGCTTATGACAGTGCCCCCGGAAGTGGCGAACTGACCAACAAGCGTATCCTTGCGACGGTTTCCGAGGACGAAGGCCGGCCCGGCGGCCTTGCGGTCGACGCCGACGGCGGGGTCTGGTGCGCCATCTGGGACGGCTGGCGCGTCAACCGGTATCACGCGGACGGCACGCTTGACCATTGCATCTATCTGCCGTTCCCTCGCCCGACCAGCCTGACCTTCGGCGGCCTCGATCTCGATACGCTCTTCGTCACCAGCGCCCGCACCAGGCTGCCCGCATCCTCTCTTGCCGAGGCCCCTCTTTCCGGTGGCTTGTTCGCCTGCCGTGTCGATCACAAAGGCACTGAGTCGACACTTTTTGGCGTACGCTCTCCCTGAAGCGCCGTTGGCGGAAATCACTCGAGTGACTTGGGGATTCCAAGACATGCTTCAATGCCATGCTGTTCCAAGGGTCACCGAATGGAACAGGAAAAGACAGGATTGAAGCGCCGAAACCCGGGAGTTGGCCCGCGGGATGCCGCAATTCCTGTCGCACACGGGCCAAAGCGGATGGGAACTGAGGGCTGCATGCGGCGCTGGACGGGTGTTGGCAGCCGCATTTGGCCGGTCCCGCTTACCTCAATCCTCGGATTTATCGAACGCCCGGTGCCAAGTGCGGAAATTCCATCGACCAGACCGGATTTCTGGAATTCCCGCCGCCTGTGAACCGACCTGTCCGACTTTGCTGCAGGCTGCATCAATGGCCCCTGTTCACGCTGCGCAGCGGGAATTTGCGCACCTGCGGCATTGCTTGTGCTGCCAGCGCATGCAGCGAGACAACCAAATCACAGGTTGGGCTCGACCAGGTCATTCGCTGTGCTCCGCACCAATGTCGGCCATGCAGATTTGAGCGATTTGCACCGCGGAATTTCGGCCAATCTCGCACCGGTCCAAAGGTCCCGATTCCGGAACAGACCTCTCCGCCGAGACAATTGCGCGACAGTTTTCTTGAAGGGTGGTCCGAAGCCCCGTGCAGGCATTTGCCTCAATTGGTCGGAGTGGCGAGATTCGAACTCACGACCCCTGCCTCCCGAAGACAGTGCTCTACCAGGCTGAGCTACACTCCGACGGAAGGCGGAATTACTCTGCTTCGCGTGACTTTGCAAGGGCCTCGTAGCCCGGCGGCACGCGCTCGGTCCGAGCCCGGAGCATGGCGCCGATATTCGGAGAGGTGGCCGTGCCTGGGCGGGTTCGAGTGCGCAGGACCGGCGTGTTTTCCGAGCGACCGCCCAGGCTTTCCCGGATCACGACATAGAGGCCGGAAGCGATGATCACGGCAGCACCCAAGCCCGTCATGAGGTCAGGCACTTCGGCGAAAAACAGCAAGCCCAGACCTGCACCCCAAATGATCTGCGAATACTGGATCGGTGCAACGGTCGCTGCGTCCCCATGCCTGTAGGCAGCAATGATGCATAGCCCGCCACCGTACCCGAGAATCGCAACCAGGGCGAAGAGCCCCAAGTGCTCGACCGGAACGGGCCGGTAGACGAAGGGCAGGATCGCGCCCATCAACACGACATTGGTCATCATCGGGTAAAGCATGAGCACTGCCGCACGCTCCTCGCGTCCAACCTTCCGAGTGATGACCGAGACCAACGCGCTTCCGGCCGCAGCGGTGAGCGCTGCAACGTGTCCAGCGGTAAGCGGCTCGACGCCAGGGCGCAGAACAATTAGCACGCCTGCAAGACCGAGCAGGACGGCAGCCCAACGATGAACACCGACTCGTTCGCCCAGCACTGGGATGGACATGATGGTGATCAGAAACGGGGCAGCAAAGATGAATGCGTACACTTGGGCAATCGGCAGGACAGTAAACGCAAAGATCGCGGAAGCGGCGGTCACGACGGCCGCAGCCGTTCGCAAGGCCACCCAACCCGGATGGTGCGGCCTGAGCGTACCCACTTCCCTGTCGCGCAGAAGCAAGAGCGTGGCGAACGGGAAGCTGAGCAGGACACTGAAGAACAGGATCTGGAACGGCGCGTAGCCGCCGCCAAGGAACTTGATTACGGCGTCATGCGTCGAAAACGCGGCAAAGCCCAGTATTGCGAACAGGACTCCGCGGAGATTGGCCTGCCGGGCCTCGCTCAAAGACTGGCACTCAGCTTGGCGATCACCGCATCGCCCATCTCGGAAGTGGAAATCGGCGATCCGCCCTCAGGTCCCATCAGGTCGGGCGTGCGGAGTCCGTCGGCCAGAACCGCCTCGACCGCCTTTTCGAGACGGGTCGCCTCGTCACCCTTGTCAAAACTGTAGCGGAGTGCCATCGCAAAGCTCAGGATGCAGGCAATGGGATTGGCCTTGCCCTGCCCCGCAATGTCCGGGGCCGAACCGTGCACCGGTTCGTAGAGCGCCTTGGGGCGGCCGCTGTCCATCAGGGCCCCCAACGATGCCGAAGGCAGCATTCCGAGCGAACCGGTGAGCATCGCCGCAAGGTCTGACAGAAGGTCCCCAAACAGGTTGTCGGTCACAATGACGTCAAATTGCTTGGGCCAGCGCGTCAATTGCATCGCGCCGGCATCGGCATACATGTGACTGAGTTCGACATCGGAATACTCGGCGGCATGAACCTCGGTCACGACCTCGCGCCAGAGTACGCCCGACTCCATCACGTTTGCCTTCTCCATTGAGCAGACCTGGCCGGATCTCTTCCGCGCCAGGTCAAACGCGGAGCGGGCAACACGCGCGATCTCGCTTTCCGTGTAGCGTTGCGTGTTGATGCCGACGCGCTCGTTGCCTTCCTTCACGATGCCGCGCGGTTCGCCGAAATAGACGCCGGACGTCAGTTCGCGGACGATCATTATGTCGAGGCCACCAACGACATCTGCCTTCAGGGAGGAGAAATCCGCCAATGCGTCAAAGCACTGCGCGGGGCGCAGATTGGCATAGAGATCCATCTCCTTGCGCAACCTCAAGAGGCCCCGCTCGGGCTTCAGCTGAAAGTCAAGCTCGTCGTATTTGGGACCGCCAACGGCCCCAAGGAGCACGGCGTCAACCGCTTGCGCCCTCTCCATGGTGGCATCCGCCAGCGGCACGCCGTGGACGTCATAGGCGGCGCCACCCACCAGATCCTCGCCGACATCGAAGGTCAGTGCGAGAGTCGATCCGAACCAGTCGATGATCTTGCGGACTTCCGCCATGACTTCGGGACCGATGCCGTCACCGGGAAGAATGAGAATCGATGGGTTGCTCATCGCGACACCCCCCTTTGGAACTGGACTCGTGCCGCCTAACGCGGCTCAATTCCGGCGTCAACAAGCGCCGCCCTCAATCAATCCGGACATGGGCAAGGAATAGAGACGAAGTCATCCGCTCCATCAGAGGCGTACGGTTCAGAGCCAAAGGCGCAGCTCGGCAGCACCTGCCTTTCGACCACCCATCGGCACCGCGGCGGCGTCAGAGGCGAATGCACCTTCGCTACAGGCGGCGCCTCGCCATTCGGACCCTCCGGCGACCCGCTCTGGCCTTTGGAATCTTCGCATCGGGTAGACCTGCCGGGCTCACCAATCGATCGAACGCTTGTCTCTGAAGAACCCGCCGGTCGGGCCATTCTCGTCAAGCGTTGCCAGCCAGATTGCCGTCTCCGCGCCTTCCTCCGGTGATCGGCTGGCGTTCGCACCACCCATGCGCGTGCGAACCCATCCTGGACACATCGCGTTCACTTTCACCCCATTCGGCAATGTCCGCGCCGCAGAAACCGTCAAGGCGTTGAGTGAAGCCTTTGCGACACCATACGCACCGGGCCCTGCGATACCATCCGAGAATGCTCCCCACCCAGAAGAAACGTTTACCACGCGACCATAGCGTTGCGAAACCATATGCGGGATCAGGTGCCGCATGAGAAGAAGCGGGCCTCGCACCATGACGTTCATGCAGTCCGTGAAGTCGCCCGGATCATCCAGAATGCCGCCAGAGCCCAAGATGCCCGCGTTGTTGACAAGTATGTCGACAGGTCCCACGTCCTTGACAGCGCGGGAAATGCTGTCCGGACTTGCCACGTCAAGCTGAATCGGCGTCGCGCCAATCCGGCTCGCCGCGCTTCTGCCTTCATCCAGATTCCGGGACCCGAGCAGGACCTCATGTCCCTTGACGGACAGTCCTTCTGCAATAGCGAAGCCAATGCCGCGATTTGCCCCTGTCACAAGTGCACGTTTCATGGCTTCGTCTCAATTTGCATACTGGAAGGACATTCGGGTGATCTTTCCTTCATCAACCCACCTTATGTGCAGCAAATGCTCCAACTCGGCCAGTTCACGTCGGTCTTCGCATGTCCCGGCCCCCCGCTCCAGATTCTCGCGTTGCCTGAAGATGCCTTTAGCGGTGACCTCACGCAACGCCCAAGCACGAATTGCATCTTGGCCCGTATGGGCGCGGGAAACATCGGTCATTTCAGCGTCGGCGGT
Organism: Silicimonas sp.; assembly: GCA_022824315.1. GTDB lineage: Bacteria > Pseudomonadota > Alphaproteobacteria > Rhodobacterales > Rhodobacteraceae > JAJEFO01. The sequence goes on along the minus strand of JAJEAC010000035.1, from coordinate 48,415 downwards.
GAAACAGGACATGTAGGCATCGATGTCCTTGGCATTTGCAGCGTCCTGATAAAAGGAAATCGGTTTGGGCAGATCCCCTGCAAATGCGGGCTGAGACAACATGGCAAGCGCCAGAAGACTCTGTCTCAACATCACGCCTGCTCCCATTCATACATTGGCTTTGCCCGACCGCCGCGCGCTCCGCAGCACGAATCGGCGAATCTCCCTGATGTCAATTCTCCCGACAACTTCTGCCTTCAGGTCCGCACTGCTCAATGCCAGGGTCGCTGCTCCGCCGTTCTTGCCTCATACGTATCTATCGACGTCGCGGCGGTCTCGACCGTCAGGCCGATGTCATCAAGGCCATTTAGCAAGCAGTGCTTCCTGAACGGATCGATCTCGAAGCCATACACCGCCCCATCCGAACCCGTGACCGTCTGCTTATCGAGATCAACCGTCATCCGGGCATTCGAACCCCGTTCGGCATCCTCCATGAGGGCGTCCACCTGCTCTTTCGGAAGCTTGATCGGCAAGATGCCGTTCTTGAAGCAGTTGTTGTAGAAGATGTCCGCGAAGCTGGTCGATATCACGCAGCGAATGCCAAAATCGAGAAGCGCCCAAGGCGCGTGCTCCCGGCTGGAGCCGCAGCCGAAATTGTCGCCCGCAACCAGGATCCGGGCCTCGCGATAAGCTGGATGGTTCAACACGAAGTCCTCGATCTCGTTTCCGTCGCGGTCAAACCGCATCTCGTCAAAAAGATTGGCGCCGAGGCCCGTCCGCTTGATCGTCTTCAGGAACTGTTTCGGAATAATCATGTCCGTGTCGATGTTGACCAGCGGCATTGGCGCGGCGACGCCGGTGAGCTTGGTGAACTTCTCCATCGATCCATCCCTTGCAGTGGTCGCGCCTTTCTGCCCCGACGCTTCGAGTTGCGCAAGCGCTCCGCAAGTCCTGGCAGCGGACGGGAAGCGCCGGGCAGGAGGCCGAACCGATTACATCAGGTCGCGCACGTCCGTCAGGCGACCGGTGACCGCCGCGGCCGCGGCCATGGCAGGACTCATGAGATGCGTGCGGCCCTTGTAGCCCTGCCGCCCCTCGAAGTTCCGGTTCGACGTCGATGCGCACCGTTCGCCAGGACTGAGCTGGTCAGGATTCATGCCAAGGCACATCGAGCAACCGGCCATTCGCCATTCAAAGCCCGCGTCCTGCAGCCTTTGGGCGATGCCCTCCTCCTCGGCCTGAAGCCGCACGAGGCCGGAACCCGGCACGATCATTGCGCGCAGACCCTCTCTCACCCTGCGTCCTTCCATGATTTTCGCGACCTCACGCAGATCCTCGATCCTGCCGTTCGTGCAGGATCCAATGAACACCGTATCGATTTCGATCTCGTTCAGTTTCTGCCCGGGCGTCAGTCCCATGTAGTCCAGAGACCGCCGCGCGGCTTCGATCTTACCGCCCTCGAAGCTCTCTGGATCCGGCACTTTGCCCGTGATCGGCAGCACGTCTTCCGGAGACGTTCCCCAGGTGACGACAGGCGGAATCTCGGCTGCGTCCATCCTGACCGTTTGGTCATAATGCGCGCCTTCATCGGATTGCAGGGTGTTCCAGTAGGTCACGGCCAGTTCCCACTGCCCGCCCTTTGGTGCGTGAGGGCGGCCCTTTACGTAATCGATTGTCTTCTCGTCGGGCGCGATCAGCCCGGCGCGCGCGCCCCCCTCGATCGCCATGTTGCAGACCGTCATGCGGCCTTCCATTGTGAGGTTCCGGATTGCGCTTCCTGCATATTCGATGACATGGCCCGTGCCGCCGGCAGTTCCGGTCCTGCCTATGATCGAGAGCGTGATGTCCTTGGCCGTCACGCCCGGAGCAAGGTCGCCGTCAACCTCTACGAGCATGTTCTTCGACTTCTTCTGGATCAGCGTCTGGGTCGCAAGCACATGTTCGACCTCTGACGTGCCGATACCGTGGGCCAGCGCGCCGAAGGCCCCGTGCGTTGCCGTATGGCTGTCCCCGCACACGATCGTCATGCCCGGCTGGGTCCAGCCCTGTTCCGGACCGACGATGTGGACGATTCCCTGCCGGTCGTCATCGATGTCGTAGAGCTCGATGCCAAACTCCTCCGCATTCCTGCGCAGGGCTTCGACCTGGATTCGCGATTGCTCGTCCTTGATTCCAGCGAGGCGGGCCGGGTCCGTCGGCACGTTGTGGTCCGGGACAGCCACTGTCTTTTCCGGCGCACGGACCTTCCGGCCCGCAATTCGAAGCCCCTCAAAGGCCTGTGGGCTCGTTACTTCGTGAACAAGGTGGCGATCGATGTACAGGCGGCATGTGCCGTCCTCGGCCTCATGGGCGACATGGTCATCCCAGATCTTGTCATAGAGCGTACGCGGAGCGGTCATGGTCATTCATCTCTGCAAGGATGGAGTGGCAGTGCGTTCATGGGGGCGTGCAGCCTACGCCGGAGCGTTCGAGAACGCGGGGCGCGGCACGTCGGCAATTTGCTGCGGACGGAAAGTCCGGATGCCCGTGTCGGTCAAGCACATCATGGCCGCATACTACATTCCCTGCCGGAGGGGAACAAGTTCGTGCAGCGCGGTCGGGCGCTCACGTTGGCACGCGCATCGGTCTCTCCCGGCCGGGGGTCTCGACGGCCGGGAGTTCACCGAGCCCCGCGGTGACGGCGATTCTGCGAATCATGTCCCGCCAAACTCGCACAACGTGTGAATTTCCATCCCGAGCGCTTCCAGTCGGGATCGCCCGCCGAGCTCCGGCAGGTCTATGATGAAGCTGCATCCGACAATGTCGCCGCCCAGACGTTCAACGAGCCTGATGCCGGCTTCGGCCGTGCCTCCTGTCGCGAGCAGGTCATCGACCAAGAGCACCTTGTCGCCTGCGTCGATGGCATCGTCATGGATTTCCATGACCGCCTCGCCATATTCCAGCTCGTAGTCCTGGCTGAGCGTGGCACCCGGCAGCTTGCCCTGCTTTCGCACCGGCACGAAGCCAACCGACAGCTGATGCGCGATCGCTCCTCCAATGATGAATCCACGTGCTTCAAGCCCCACGACCGTGTCGATTTCCTGGTCGGCAAAGGGGTGCAGGAGCTGGTCGACGCAGATTCGCAGCCCGCGCGGATCCGAAAAGAGCGTCGTCACGTCGCGGAACATGATTCCTGCGTGGGGGAAGTCCGCAATGGTCCGGATGTAGTCCTTGATGTCTTTCATCGGCAATCCCGTTTCTTGGTCCGGCCGCACGGACCGGACGGACAAGTCGCAATTCGTTCAATTCAGTACACGGCCGGCAACGGCATCTAGCCTGGCCACGACATCCGGGGCGCGCGCATCCGGCTGCGTCAGCACCGCATGTTCCAGCGCCCGGTCGCATCCGTGCGGGCACCGATCACGGGATGCGCCCAACCGGCCGGGCAGCCCCGCTGCGAGTGCGCGGCCCTTCTCGGCATTGCCCATCAAGGTCTTGATGATCTCTGTTACGTCCACCTCGCCATGATCCGGATGCCAACTGTCGTAATCCGTGATCATGGCGACCGAAGCGTAGCAGAGCTCAGCTTCCCGCGCGAGCTTGGCTTCCGGCATGTTCGTCATCCCGATCACGTCGCACCCCCAGCGCTCCCGGTACATGACCGATTCGGCAAGCGTCGAGAACTGCGGCCCCTCCATCGCCAGATACGTGCCGCCAAGGTGCACCGTTGCACCGGCCGCCTCCGCAGCGGCGGCCGCCACCGCCCCGAGACGCGCGCAGGTCGGATGCGCCACGCTTACATGGGCGACGCATCCTTCGCCAAAGAAGCTCTTGTCTCGCGCGAACGTCCGATCAATGAACTGGTCAACGATCACGAACTCGCCGGGAGCCATGTCCTCCCGGAAAGAGCCGCAGGCTGACACGCTGACAAGATCCGTCACGCCAAGGCGTTTCAGAGCATCAATGTTCGCCCTGTAGGGCACGGTCGTGGGCGAGTGGACGTGTCCCCTTCCGTGCCGCGGAAGAAACGCCATTCGGACGCCTTCCAGCGATCCCGTCAGGACCTGGTCGGACGGCGTGCCCCAGGGACTCTTGACAGAGACCCACTCGGCACGCTCCAGGCCCTCGATCTCATAGATTCCGCTGCCCCCGATCACGCCGACAAATGTTGTTCTTTCGCTCATGGCCGTCCCTTTGTTTTACGGGGCGACGGTAGAAGACCCCGGCGCGGACGACAACGCCCAACGGAAAGATGCCTTCAGGGCGTCCCCCGGCACCGTCCGAATATAGGAAGTCAATCCAGGTTGAATGCGTCGACTGCCGGGCGTTCGCGGAGCAAAGCCACGGTCAGGCGTGTCACCGGCGGGCACGCTTGCCCCCAAGGGTTGGTTTGGGGGCTTATATGCCTGACTTGGCAGCCCGTCAGGCCGCCTCCGCCAGCCCGGCAAATTTGAACGAGACGCCCGCGCGAATGATGCCGGAGCCCAAGCCGGAGGAACGACCGCATGGCCCACGTCGCCACGCACAGGCAGGTTGTCTACCGCGTTCTGCCCCAGACACGCGGAAACTGGGGCTGGCTTGACATGACGCTCGAAGCGCAGCGGCAAGTTTGCAACGCTGTCTTGGAAGAGCGCATCGACTGCTACCGGAAGACGGGCAGGAGCGTCACGCCCTTCGACCAGTTCAAGTCCCTGACGATCTGCCGTCGCGACATTCCCATGCCGACCTCAATGCGGCAAAGAACATCCGTGACAAGTCGCTGGAGCGCATTGTTCCAATGAACGAGACGTCAGGGGCTGGCGCATCTGCACGGCGAGAGGCGCTTGCGTTGGCAACCTCTGCTGACCCGTGAAATCAATGCCCGCGACGGCCTGACGGTCCGTCAAGCCAGGCATATAAGTCCCTTGATTTGATCCGATTCCAAGGGCAGGGTTCCAATCATGACGGTCCAGCACCCGGCTCCCTCCCCGAATTCTCGGCATGCGCCCGAACGGGTGGCATTCGATCGCCGCGAACTTATGGCGATCCTGAACGTCTACGGCCGCATGGTCGTCGCCGGAGAATGGCGCGACTACGGCATGTCCTTCCTGCAGGACACCGCGATCTTCTCGATCTTTCGCCAGACCGCCGAGCATCCGATCTACCGGATCGAAAAGCGGCCCAGACTCCGGGAACGGCAGGGCATGTACTCCGTAGTCGGAATGGATGGTCACGTCCTGAAACGCGGCCATGACCTGAAATCCGTCCTGCGCGTCCTTGAGCGGAAGCTCATCCGCGTGGTCGAGTAGCCTGCTTCCGCCGCGGGCCCAACCTCCTCCGTTTCACGCGCGTCGGCCGCAGCCGCGACGTCACCGGACCGGAGTGGGTTGACGCAATCCGTGCCAGGGCGGTCGCAACCGGTTCCTCGACGACCGACATGTGGTGGGAATTTGCATGGATGAGCGTGCCATTGCCGCTGGCGATCGCGACATGACCATTCCAGAACACCAGGTCACCGGCATTCAGGGTGTCGGAGTCCGAGAGGCGCCCTCCCGGCATTGCCTCCTGAAGATCGCTGTCCGGAGGGCATTCAAGACCCGCCGCGTGGAACGCCGCCTGCACCAGTCCGGAGCAATCGATGCCGAAGCCGGAATTTCCCGCCCATACATAAGGCGTCCCCAGCATGACTCGCGCCCAGCCGACGACGTCCCCGTCCCTCGACTCAATTTCGGCCAAGTGCGCCGAAGGAATGTACAAGCGATCCCTTGAGGCGATTCGGCACCATGCACCGGATCGTTCTGTCACTCGAACCTCGGAGTTCAGGTGCAGGTCCTGCACGAGCGAGGCCTTGGCATTCGCATTCGCCCGCGCGTAGGTCGAGCGAACCGTGACCTTGTGCGTCGGACGGAAGGTCCTGTCCAGGCATGCCGCCCCGACATAGCCGACATATCCATCCTTGGACGAATACCCGAAGCTCCAGTTGCCTTCCCTTTCGAGTTCGACAAACCTGTCGCCGAAAATCAACTGGCGATCCGCGTGGCCCCAAGGCGACTCAAGCAGCCAGGCGGATTCAGCGAGGCTGTACACCTTTCCATCGGTGAAGAGTTCCGCCTCGACAATCCCCCGCAGTTCGCTCCTCGCCACACGCCCGTTTGCCGCCAGGAATCTCCTGTCGCTCATCCAAGCATCTCCGGCAGCGCCCGGTAGAGTGCACGGATCCCCTGCCCGGCCCCACCCTTGGGACGGCCCGGTGCCGAGTCCCGAGTCCAGCCGAATATGTCGAAATGCATGTAGCGCGACGCAGCCGTGACGAAACGCCGGAGGAACAGCGCGGCCGTGATCGATCCTGCAAAACCGCCTTTCGGCGCATTGTCCAGATCCGCGATGCCCGGCTCGATCATCTTCTCGTACGGTTCCCAGAACGGAAGTCTCCAAACCGGATCCCGAACCGCCGTTGCAGCCGCCTCCAGCGCAGCGGCATCGTTGTCATCCGTCGCGTAGAACGGTGCGAGGTCTGGCCCGACCGCAACCCTGGCCGCTCCTGTCAAGGTGGCCATCGAAACGATCAGGTCTGGTCGGTCCTCATCAGCCAGAGCGAGCGCGTCGGCAAGCACGAGCCGGCCCTCGGCATCGGTGTTGTTGATCTCGACAGTGAGGCCCTTTCGCGATTCGAGGATGTCGCCCGGACGGAACGCCTCGCCGGAGATGGAATTCTCGACCGCCGGAATCAGGACGCGCAGCCGGCAATTCATGCCACCGTCCATCAGCATGTGGGCAAGACCCAGCACGTTGGCGGCCCCGCCCATGTCCTTCTTCATCAATTGCATGGACGCGCCGGGCTTGATGTTCAGCCCGCCGGTATCGAAACATACGCCCTTGCCAACCAGTGCAAGTGACGGACCGCCGTCACCCCATGACATGTCGATCAGCCTCGGCTCCCTGGTGCTGGCCCGTCCCACGGCGTGGATCATCGGGAGGTTGCGTTTCGGCAGCGCCGCACCGGTGGCGACGTCAATTGCCATGCCATGGGTACATGCAAGATCGCGGGCCGCCGCCTCGAGTTCGTCCGGTCCCATATGCGAGGCGGGCGTGTTGATCAGGTCGCGGGCCAGCGCCTCGCCGGACGCGATCCGCTCCAGCATCGCGGCATCAACGCCTTCGGGTGCCAGAAGCATGGCCATCGGCTTCGAGTCCGGGACGAACCTGTCGAACCGGTAGCCTGCGAGCAGCCAGCCAAGCGCGGCCTCGGCAAGCTCGTCTCCCTCCAGGTCGCATTCGAACCGCCAAACACCTTCGGGCAGTTTCCCGCGCAATCCCGCCGCGATAAATCGGCCCCGTGCACGGTCCTTCCCGCTTCCCAGCCCGCCGACGGCACCGCTCAGGCCATCCTTGCCAGGCAGGGGAAGGACGTCGCCGACACCGGCCTTGAAGCCCGCAGCGCCAACCCAGTTGCGCGTCGCATCGTCCTGCGCCGCGAGCCAGTCCGCGAGCCCCTCCTTTGTCACCAGGAAAAGCGGCCTTGCCGCGGAAGCGTCCGTCGAAAATGCAAGCGTTGGCAACGTGATTCCCCCTAGGGCAGGTTTCGGCAAGACCAATGCCAATCGTCAACGAACGGCAATCCTATGGCGCAACCTGCCCATGGTTGCGCCGTTCGGATCACTTAAGGCTCAGCGCCGCCGCACGCCGTTCTCTTCAACATGAAACCACATTGCCATCCACGCAGCGCCCGACGCTGTTCCCGGCCGCAGATCATGCTGTCTCCATTGCAGGATCCCGATCCAACCTGTCGTCAGGTCTTGCGAGACCACATGCCGAATCTTTTGGATTCAGCCCGCAGGACAGGTTCAGCCAATCGACGACCCGAAGGGGACTAAGACGCGTGGTGCACCTCCTGCAAACCATAGACAGGCGTCGCCAAACCTTCCATCCGAGCCTTGAGCTGAAGCGACAGGAACTGCGAATAATGCCGGGACTGGTGCAGGTTGCCGCCGTGGAACCATAGCGCCTCCTGCTGCGTCGGCTTCCACATGTTCCGCAACTCGCCTTCCCACGGACCCGGATCCTTCGGCGTATCCGATCCGAGCCCCCAGCACTTGCCGACCTTGTCCGCCATTTCCTTGCCGATCAGTTGCTCCACCCATCCGTTCATCGAGGAATACCCGGTGGCGAAAACGATCACCTCGGCCGAAAGCTCGGTCCCGTCCTCCAACTTCACGCCGCCAGGCAAAACCTCGGTCACCTGACCATGCGCCAGCTTGATCTTGCCGTCCGCCACAAGCTCGCTTGCGCCAACATCGATGTAATATCCCGATCCTCGCCGCAGGTATTTGATGAAGAGCCCACTGTCGTCCACACCCCAGTCCAGCCGGAACCCGGAACTTTCGAGACGGTCATAGAACGCCGCGTCCCGCTCTTTCATCCTCTCGTAAAGCGGCGTCTGAAGCGCGGGCAGCACCTTGTAGGGAATCGATGCCATAATCAGGTCGGCGGTATCGTGGTTGATTCCGTTCGCGACGGCACGCTCGGAGTACAGATCTGCCAGCCCGATATCCATCAACGTCTCGGACTTCACGACATTCGTGGATGAACGCTGTACCATGGTAACGTCAGCCTCCACCTCCCAGAGAGCGGCGGAGATGTCGTGGGCCGAATTGTTCGAGCCGACCACCACGACCTTTTTGCATCGATACGCATCCGGCCCGGGATGCTGCGAGGAATGGTGAAGATCGCCTTCGAAGCCGTCCATGCCAGGCAGGCTGGGCATTTCGGGGACCCCTGCCATGCCGGTCGCCAGTACCAGGTGCTTTGGCGACAACTCGACCTCCTCGCCGTCACGATCGACGACGACTGTCCACTTCTGGCTGTCAGCGTCATAGCTTGCCGACATGCAGTTGGTCCGTGTCCAGTAGTTCAATTCCATGATCTTGGTATAGCTTTCCAGCCAGTCCCCGATCTTGTCCTTGGGACTGAACACAGGCCAATCGTCCGGAAACGGCAAATAGGGCAAGTGGTCATACCAGACCGGATCATGCAGGCAGAGCGACTTGTAGCGATTGCGCCAACTATCGCCGGGTCGCTCGTTCTTTTCGACAATGATCGTGGGCACATCAAGCCGCCGCAAGCGCGCACCCAAGGCGATGCCGCCCTGTCCGCCGCCGATAATGACCACGTAAGGTTGCTCGGCATACCCCAACTCCCGCGCCTCTCGCGCGCGCCGCTCGGCCCAAGTCTCGCGATCCTTGATCGCGCCGTGTACAACCCCGGGGTCGCGCAAGTCGCCCTTCTTCTCCTCGAACCCCTTCAATTCCTGGGCCGTGGTCAGCAGCGTCCAGCACCCCTCGTTGTTTAGCCGGACATGGCCGCGCCCGCGAAAGGCATCCGTTTCGAAAGTAATCCATGCCTCGGCAATTCCGTCCTGTTCGGTCGGCTCGCCATCAATCTGCCAGTTGGTCGGACACACATCACCCAACGTAGTCGAAACCATGTCAGAAATTGCGTCCCGGCCCTCCATAGTCTTGATGTTCCAAGTGAAAGACACGAGGTCGCGCCAATAGCACTCCTTCGCAAAAAGCGCCTTCAATGCAGCGGTGTCGCCGCCGTCCAGCGCCTTGCCGAAGCGTTCAAGCCACGTTGAAACACGCCCCAAGGGCGATGCAATGTCCATCGATCATACTCCTGCAGTCGGCCATATCTGATCTCGCCGGGGCAACCTGCCCCAAGAATTCAGGTTAGGTGCGAGAGCCGGCCAGTGCAAATGGCATTTCATCGGCGGAAGGCCATGTCCTGAGTCGCCCGTTTCCTGCTGCATCGAAACGAATGAGGCCTGCATGCCTGACCGGACGGCCCGTCAGGCCACGTCCTCCCGGCGGGATTGCGGGTTCAGAGAAGCAGAAATCAGCAGGAAGGCGGACGAGTTGGACTCGGATTCCCGCGAAAGACCCATGGCTTGCCTGCCGGCCCGCCAGAGAATCGCCCGATGTCCTGCATTTCCCTGCCTCATCGCGGGTTCCGGCCATTGGTCTTCGGACGGGCGACTCGCGGTCGCGCCGAAACCAATGAGAGTCCTTCAATCGCGATTGCCATGGCGAGCTGCCGGAGCGCAATGGGTCCGAAACGGGGGCGCCGCCAACTCCACGTTGCCTCGCGACATCTTGCAGATTCCCTTTTCCTCGACAAGCCATCGGTGTAACTCCTGATCGCGAACCGGCCACAAGACTGAAGCCTGACTTGCAAAAACTCGAATCGGGAAGGAAGCACATGAAACATGCCCGTGCCCTGCCAAGCCACTTCGTCGAACGATACAACGGCTGGAAGTCATCGACATTTGCAGAGAACCGAGTTCGATACGAACATCTTGCGGACAAGGGCCAACAGCCACCGGCGATGGTGATTTCATGCTGCGACAGCCGGGTCCAGGTCGCTTCGATTTTCGACGCCGGCCCCGGCGAACTCTTTATGCATCGCAACATTGCCAGCCTCGTCCCGCCCTGCACGCCGGACGGGAACATGCACGGTACATCGGCGGCCGTCGAATACGCGGTGACGGCACTCAAGGTCGAGCACCTGATCGTGGTCGGGCATTCAAGTTGCGGCGGAGTCGCGGGCTGCCATGCCATGTGCTCCGGCCAGGCTCCCGAACTTGAGGACAAGTCGAGCTTCGTCGGGTGCTGGGTCGAAATCCTTCGCCCAGGCTACGAACGCGTCGCGGCCAGAAAGGACGAAACCGACCCGATCCGGGCCCTTGAACACGAAGCCGTCGTGGTCTCGCTCGAGAACCTCATGACCTATCGGTTCGTCACGGATGCGGTTGCGGCGGGCGCATTGTCGCTCCACGGACTCTGGGTGAACATCCGGAGCGGCGACCTCCTGCAATACATGCCGGTATCCGGAGCATTCGAACCGGTCTGACCTTCAGGCTTGCGTCACGAGCCGGGCGCGGACGATGACGTCCGGGCACCGCTACATGGCCTTGGATGGACGACTGTCCTCGCCACCCCTGCGCAGCCGTCAGACGATCCGCATTGGCGCAGCGCAACGGTCATTCATGCGACTGCTTCGTCCGCCCTTTGCAGCACCCGGTTTCCCAGGAGTTCGGCGATCTGAACCGCGTTCAGCGCCGCGCCTTTCCTCAGGTTGTCCGAGACGCACCAAAGGTTCAGGCCGTTCTCAATCGTCGAGTCCTGGCGGATCCTGCTGATGAACGTGGCGAAGTCTCCAACGCACTCGACAGGGGTCGCGTAGCCCCCGTCCTCGCGCTTGTCGACGACAATGACGCCGGGGCTCTCGCGCAGGATTGCGCGCGCCTCGTCTTCGTCCAGGAACTCCTCGGTCTCCACATTGATCGCCTCGGAATGGCCCACGAAGACCGGAACCCGCACACAGGTCGCCGTCAGCTTGATCGACGGATCAATGATCTTCTTTGTCTCGGCGACCATCTTCCATTCTTCCTTGGTCGAGCCGTCCTCCATGAAGACATCGATATGCGGAATCACGTTGAACGCGATCTGCTTCTGGAACTTCCTTGCCTCGACTTCCACCACCGGATTGTAGATCGCCTTGGTCTGGTCCCACAGCTCATCCATTCCTTCCTTTCCGGCCCCGGACACGGACTGGTAGGTCGAGACAACGACTCGCTTGATCCCTGCCCGGTCATGCAGCGGCTTCAGCGCGATCACCATTTGTGCGGTCGAGCAATTGGGATTGGCGATGATGTTGCGGTTCCTGCAATCCGTGATCGCGTCCGGATTCACTTCCGGAACGATCAGGGGAATGTCCGGGTCGTAGCGATAGAGAGACGAGTTGTCGATCACGATGCAACCCGCCTTGGCCGCCTTGGGAGCAAATTCCCTTGTCGGTCCTGATCCGATCGCAAAGAGCGCCATGTCGAATCCGTCGAAGTCGAAGACATCCAGATCCCTTGTCTTGAGAGTCTGGTCGCCGTAGCTCACTTCCGTTCCGAGCGACCTGCGGCTCGCAAGAGCCACGACCTCATCTGCGGGGAACTGGCGCTCCGCGAGGATGTTGAGCATTTCGCGGCCCACGTTGCCCGTGGCGCCGACGACTGCGACGCGATAACCCACCTTGGCCTCCTGCTTGGCTGGGACGGTGTCCAATATCGCCTGTTCGCGCCAGAGAAAAGGGGGCGAATCGTCCCGTCCCGCACCCGTGCACGCATTGAATCCGGCCAGCGACCCGTAGCCAAACCGAAATACCGACCGCGTGTTTACGCCGCATGCGGTCTGCGGCAGGATACGGCATCGGTTGCCCTTTGATCTCTCGCTCCTTTCGAATCACGTCCTTGCCCATGAACATCAACCTTCCCTACCGACCCTGCGCAGGCGTGACGCTGGCCAACGATCAAGGACTCGTCTTCACCGGCGAGCGCGTCGACACGCCCGGCGCTTGGCAGATGCCTCAGGGCGGCGTGGACAGTGGCGAGACGCCTCGAACAGCGGCGTTTCGCGAGCTTGAGGAGGAGACGGGCGTGTCGCCGGCCCTGGTCACCCTTGAGCGCGAGCATCCGGACTGGATTCTCTACGACCTCCCTGAACACCTTGTCGGCAAGCTCTGGGACGGCCGCTATCGGGGACAGAAGCAACGATGGTTTCTGATGCGGTTCCATGGCACGGACAGCAACATCGACCTGGACCAGAAGCACCGCGAGTTTTCGCGTTGGCGCTGGTCCACTCCGGACGAAGTGATCAAAAACATCGTCCCGTTCAAGCGAGACGTCTACGCGCAGGTCATCGCGGCGTTCCGCCCTCATCTGTCTGCCTCTCGGTAGGCGCCTGGCAATCCGGCCCAACGCGCGATGCCAGCGGGATGCCGTTTCCGGTCCGGGCCATGTCGGCCACGTCTTTCGTGCCGACCGCGAATCCCGCTTTCCCTCCTTGGCCCCCGGCGATAAACCCGCCGCATGCCGAAAGGGAAAGTCGACACGAAGGCGGTCGGGCTGGATGCGGGGGCCGGCTTCATGCGGTGGCTGACCGGCGCCGAGAACCTGCATTACGGCCTCTGGACCGACCTGGAACCTGTCGCGGAAAACCTTGGCAAGGCTCAGGAAGCATATACCGAAAGGCTCCTTGGCGACCTGCCCGAAGGACGGCTCTCGATACTCGACATCGGCGGCGGGGCAGGAGAGACGGCCAGAAGGCTCACTGATCTCGGCCACGGCGTGGACATCGTCGTGCCGTCCCGCCTGCTTGCAGATCGCTGCCGCACCAACGCGCCCGATGCGCGTGTCCATGAAACGACCTTCGAGGAATTTGACAGCGACACCACGTTCGATCTGTGCCTGTTTTCGGAGAGCTTCCAGTACATCCCGCTCCGAGTCGCGCTGGACAAGGCGCTGCAACTGACCGCTCCGGACGGCCATGTCCTGATCGCCGACTGCTTCCGGTCCGAGGACTTCGCGCCGGACGGCGAAACACGGATCGTGGGCGGCGGACACCCGGTCGCGGAATTTCGGGCAGCTCTCGAAGCTTGCGCCGGAGAGGTGCTTCGCCAGGAGGACATCACCGAAGCGGTCGCCCCCTCGATCGACATCGAGCAAGGGCTGTTTCACGTCCTTGGCGATGCGGTCACGCGCGTTGATGCCGAGCTTTCCGCGAAACGGCCCGCGATGCGCTGGCTGCTGGCGGGCGCAGCCAGGCTCGCATTCGGGCGCCGCCGCCTGTATCGCCTGGACAGGCGGCTTCGCGGCAAGGAGCGCAGCAGCACGGTCTTTGTCCGGAACAACCGCTACCTCGTCACGCTGATCCAGAAAAAGTGAGGGCGTGCGGTGCGCCGGGAACTGAACGCCGCCGCTTGAAGACGGTTGTCCAACCATGTCTCGGGGACTTGGGGATGCACCGAAAAAGAAAGTTGGCAAAAAGAACAAAAAGCGAATATCATGCTTCGGGCCGCAGGATCCGAACGCAACCCAAACCGCATCAGGACATTGCCCGTGAGCTTCGCCGAACTCAGCGCCATGTCGAACTTCACCTTCCTCACCGGCGCCTCGCACCCTGAGGAATATGTCGATCGCGCCGCGCTCCTCGGCCTCTCGGCCATTGCGATTGCGGATGTGAACTCGGTTGCAGGCGTTGTGCGGGGACATGCCCGTGCCCGGGAAATCGCGCGGCAAGTGAAGGAGCGCCTGGCCAGCGACCTGATAGGCCCGCCTGCCCCGATGAAAGGCTGGAAAAAGAAAAGCCAGGTTTTTGAAAGCTATCCGGGCGGCAAGGCGCGCCGGAAGAGCGGCACCCTTGCATCAGAGGAACTGGAAGGACTGCCCGGCAGCCCGCATGCAGCAGACGAAACCGGAACGGGACCTTCACCGCTGGAAACCTCCGCCGCCATACTGAACGTACCGCGCCTGATCCCGGGCGCACGGATCGTGCTCGACACCGGCTTTTCCGCCACCGCGCTTCCGAAAACCCGCAAGGGCTGGGGCAATCTTTGCCGCCTTGTCTCGCGCGGGCGGCTTCGGGCGAAGAAGGGCGACTGCCTCCTCTACATGGATGATCTTGTCGAGTTTGGCGCAGACCTCGCCCTCCTGATCCATCCGCCCGAGGAGGGAAGGCCGAAGGGCAGTGCCGAACCCGACCCTCCCCGGAAAGGAAAAGCCGGCGACGCCCCCAAGGCAGGGGATATCCGGAACGCCTGGCGGGCACAGGTGAACCGGTTGTCACGCCGCTTTCCCCGGAACTGCCACCTCGTGATGAGCCCCCGCTATGACGGGCAAGACGCCGAACGCTTCGACAATCTCGCCAGGCTTGCGCGGCAGATCGGCCTTCCTGCCGTCGCCTCCGCGACCCCCCGCATGCATCACGGCTCCCGCCGCAAGCTCGCAGATGTGCTGACCGCGATCCGCACCGGTGTGCAGGTCAAGGATCTGGGCCGCGCAGCCCTTGCGAATTCCGAGCAGAGATTACGGGACGAGGCGGAAATGCGCCGCCTGCTCGGCGCCCATGGCGGCGCCGTCGACCGTGCCGCCCGGCTGGCGGCATCCCTCGCCTTCTCGCTTGACGAACTCCGCTACGAATATCCCTCGGAAGTCGCCGACGGCCAATCCGCCGCCGCACGCCTGCGCGAACTTGCCTATAGGGGGCTCAAGAAACGCTATCCCAATGACTCCGCCCCCGAACGTGTGCGAAACCTTCTCGAGCATGAACTGGCGTTGATCGCCAAGCTGGAATACGAACCGTATTTCCTCACGGTCTACGACGTGGTGGAGTTCGCCCGCTCCAAGGACATTTTATGCCAAGGCCGGGGAAGCGCCGCAAATTCAGTGGTATGCTACTGCCTCGGCATCACCTCGGTTTCTCCGGAGGTCGGCTCCATGGTCTTTGAGCGCTTCGTCTCGGAGGCCCGGGAGGAGGCGCCCGACATAGACGTCGACTTCGAGCATGAACGGCGCGAGGAAGTGATCCAGCATATCTATGACCGCTACGGGCGGGACCGTGCCGGCCTGTGCGCCACGGTCGTGCATTACCGTGGCAAGCGCGCAATCCGCGAAGTGGGTCGCGCCATGGGACTCACCGCGGATGCGGTTAACGCGATCTCGTCCCAGCTCTGGGGCTTCTTCGACACCTCCGGCATGGCGGAGCAACGGCTCCGCGAGGTCGGCTTTGATCCCGATGACCGCCACCTGTCGCAAACGCTCGAGCTTGTCTCCCAGATCCGGGGCTTTCCCCGCCACCTCTCGCAGCATGTCGGCGGCTTCGTCATAACTGAAGGCCGCCTCGACGAGCTTGTCCCCATAGAGAACGCCACCATGGAGGGCCGGACCGTCATCTGCTGGGACAAGGATGACATTGATGCCCTCGGGATCCTGAAGGTCGACGTCCTGGCCCTTGGCATGCTTTCCTGCATCCGGAAAGCCTTCGAGCTGCTCAAGCTCCATCACCGGATCGAACACTCGATGGAAAACCAGCCGCCCCACGAAGAGGAAGTCTACGACATGCTCTGCAAGGCAGACTCGCTTGGCGTCTTCCAGGTCGAAAGCCGCGCCCAGATGAACTTCCTGCCGCGCATGAAGCCACGCAACTTTCACGATCTCGTCATCCAGGTCGCCATCATCCGCCCGGGGCCCATCCAGGGTGACATGGTCCACCCCTATCTCAGGCGGCGAAACGGCGAGGAGAAAATCGAGTACCCCTCGGACGAGCTCGAGAAGATCCTTGGCAAGACCAAGGGCGTACCCCTGTTCCAGGAGCAGGCCATGCAGATCGCCATCACTGGCGCGGGCTTCTCGCCGGATGAGGCGGACCGGTTGAGGCGCTCGCTCGCCACGTTCAAGAGACACGGGAACATCAGCGATTTCCGGAACCGCTTCCTCAAGGGCATGCGCGAAAACGGATACGAAGACGAATTCGCCGAACGCTGCTTTTCCCAACTTGAAGGCTTCGCAAGCTACGGGTTTCCCGAAAGCCACGCGGCTTCCTTCGCAATCCTCGTCTACATTTCGGCCTGGATCAAATGCTTCCATCCGGGCATCTTCGCCTGCGCACTCCTGAACTCCCAGCCAATGGGCTTCTATGCTCCGGCCCAGATCATCAGGGATGCCCGGGAGCACGGGGTCAAGGTACGCCCGCTCGACATCAACGAGTCCGCCTGGAACAACATCATGCAACCCGATGGCGGCGGCGGACTGGCCTTGAGGCTTGGCTTCCGGCAGATGAAATCCATAGGCGAAGAGGACGGGACCTGGATCATGACCGCGCGCGGCAACGGATATCGCTCGGTCGAGGACGTCTGGCGCAAGGCCGGAACCAAGCCGCACATCCTGCAAGCACTGGCGGAAGCCGACGCTTTCGGGAGCCTCGGGATTTCGAGACGCGACGCGATCTGGGCGGCAAGCGCCATCGCCTCGACCAAACCCCTTCCGCTTTTTGCCAGAGACCTCGACGGCGAAGCCATCAGGGAACCCGCAGCGCACCTGCCTGAAATGACCCCGGGCGAGCACGTCGTCGAGGATTATGCCACGATGCGACTGACGCTCCGCGCCCATCCAATGGCCTTTCTCAGGCATCGGCTGACGCCGCAAGCGCGACCGGCCGACAAGCAGGCACGAAAAGGAAAGCCCGACGGCTGCCACCTTCCGTGGGACAGTTCGGAACCATCCCGGTCCCAGGAACGCATGACCCGTCCAGCCCCTGCAGCAAAAGCGGACGGGAACAGTCCCCCGCACCAATGCGGCCAGGCCCCGTGACCTGGCTCCGAAACTGAACGAGGCCCGAACAATGCCCGATCCAATTGACGAAACGCCACGCTGCTTTGGCTCAAGGTCGAAGCTCTATGCCCGTTATCACGACACGGAATGGGGCGTGCCCGTTCATGATGACCGGACGCTCTTCGAGATGCTGATTCTCGAAGGCGCGCATGCGGGCCTGTCCTGGGAAACGATCCTGAACAAGCGCGAAGGCTATCGCGACGTCTATCACGGGTTCGACGTCGAAAGGGTCGCCGCCATGAGCGACGGCGAACTGTCGACCGCCCTTCAGAATCCGGCCATCGTGCGCCACCGCCAAAAGGTGCCGGCCGCACGGACGAACGCGCGCGTCTTTCTGGAAATGCAGGACGAATGCGGCACGTTTGCAGACTGGCTCTGGGGCCACGTGGATGGAACTCCCATCCGGGGCGACTGGGAGGAAGTCACGGACATTCCAGCGGTAACGCCGCTGGCCGAAGACATCTCGAAGGACCTGAAACGTCGCGGCATGACCTTCGTCGGGCCTACGATCATCTACGCCTACCTTCAGGCCGTCGGCGTCGTGAACGACCACTGCCGAGGATGCTGGAAGAGCGCCGATCTCACCTGAGGCGTTCCAGAACTTCGTGACTCGCATAGCCGTCAGGCGGCAGTCCCTGGCTCGCCTGAAACGCACGGACCGCGTCCATCGTGTTCGGCCCGATGATCCCGTCCGTGCCATGCGTGTTGAATCCGCGCGCTGTCAGCAGCCGCTGCATCTCCAGTTTCTCGGCACGGCCGAGGCTCCTGTCTCCCCGCGGCCAGCCGGATCGGAGCGGGCCGCCGCCGCCCAAGCGGTCCGCAAGATGACCCACGGCGATCACGTAGGCATCGGCGGCGTTGTACTGCCTGACGACATGGAAATTGTCGAAGATCATGAGGGCGGCGCCGCGCAGCCCGGCCGGCAACAGGATCGAGGCGACACCGTGGTCGGGAACGTGTCGGCCTCTGGCATCGCGGACGCCCATCGCGGTCCAGTCATGGACGGTATTCCTGATGCGCCGATCTGCAAGCGCAAGATCGAACCCGCGCGAAAGCACGACCTCCATGCCCCAAGGCTGTCCCTTCCGCCAGCCGCAGTGCCGGAGAAAGGACGCCGTGGATGCGAGGGCGTCGGCCGGATCATCCGACCAGATGTCGGGCCGCACGTGGCCTCGAAAACCCACGGCATGGTCAAGATACGTTGTCGGAATGAACTGGGTGTGCCCCATGCCACCGGCCCAGCTTCCCGTCAGGCGCTTCGGCGAGATGTCTCCCGCCTGAACAATCTTCAGGGCCGCAATCAGCTGCTCCTCGAAGAACCGCGCCCGTCGCCCGTCGAACGCCAGCGTCGCCAGCGCCTTGATCAGCGGCGTATCGCCGCGACGGGCGCCAAAGTCGCTCTCGGCGCCCCAGACGGCTGCCAGGATTGGAGCCTCGACATCGAACTTCGCCTCGATCTCCTCGAGCAGCCGCCGGTTCCTTTGCAGTGCAGCACGTCCGTCCCTCACGCGCGCATCCGAGACCACCGCGTCCAGGTAGGTCCAGATTTGCCGGGCGAATTCCGGCTGGCCCCGGTCGCTGCGGATCACGCCTTCATCGTAGCGAACGCCACGAAACGCGACGTCAAAGACGCCGTCGCGAATGCCGGAAGCACGGGCTCTCTTTCGGAACTTTTCGATCCAGCGCCGGAATCCGATCTCCTTCCCGGTGACATCCAGAATGCCCGGTGCTGCCGCGTAACGGACATTCATTTTCCCTTTCCCTTCCGCTTCAGCCTTGCCGCCTTCTTCCGGGCCTTGGTCGCCTTTCGACGCGCAGGCATCCTCAGCCTGCGTGCCCGTGACACCGCCTCCCCGTCAATCTCAAGCAGGTCCAGCAGGATGCCGCCGGTCACCGGCACCGCCTCGGCCAGCCGGACCAGCACCCGCTGTCCGACCGAAATTACGGTGTTCGTGTCGTCACCTGTCAAGGTCTGCCCATCACGATCGAAATGGAAATACTCGTGTCCGATCGCACGAACCGGAATGAGTCCGTCGGCCCCGGTTCCATCGAGCGCGACAAACGCCCCGAAACGCTGGACACCGGAAATGCGCCCGGAAAGCTCTGTTCCGACACGGTCGGCCATGTACGCCGCAAGGTAGCGATCGGTCGTGTCGCGCTCGGCCTGCATGGAACGCCTTTCGGTGCTGGAGATGTGCTCCGCAGTGACGCCGAGCCGCTCCGTCTCCGCGTCCGTCAGGCCGTCATCTCCCCAGCCGAGCGCACGGATCAGCGCCCGATGGACCACGAGGTCCGCGTAGCGCCGAATGGGCGACGTGAAATGGGCATAGGCCTTCAACGCGAGCCCGAAATGCCCGAGATTCCCCGGGCTGTAATATGCCTGCGTCATCGATCGCAGCACCGAGAGATTGATGAGCGCGCCGTCGTCCGTGTCCGCTGCGGCAGCGAGAAGCCGGTTGAGGTTCCGGGTATCCAGGACCGTGCCCGCATTGAAGGGAAGTCCGGCGGCCTTGGCGACCTCCTGCAGTGCACGGATCTTCTCGCGCGACGGTTCCTCGTGCACCCGGAACAGGAGCGGCGTCCTTCTGCCAATGAGCGTTCGTGCGGCGGCAACATTGGCGAGCACCATGAACTCCTCGATCAGCCGGTGCATATCCAACCGCTCCTTGAATGCCACCGATCTGACCGTGCCGCCCTCATCCAGGACGATCTCTCGCTCCGGGAGGTCGAGATCGAGCGGCTGGCGGCGGTCGCGGGCGCTGCGAAGCGCGGCATAGGCGGCTTGGAGCGGCTCCAGGACCATGCCGCGCAGCGGTTCCGTCCTTTCGTTGAACCGGCCGTCCAGGGCATCCTGCGCCTCTTCATAGCTGAGCGAGGCCGCTGAGCGCATCAAGGCGCGCTGGAATTCGTGCGTGACCAGTTCGCCATTTGCGTCAATCGCGAGGCGGGCGGCAATGCATGGCCGCGGCTCGCCTTCGAGGAGCGAACAGAGCCCTCCGGACAGGCGATCGGGGAGCATTGGGACCACGCGATCAGGGAAATACGTCGAGTTGCCGCGCTCGCGGGCCTCGAGATCAAGGGCGCTTCCAGGCCTGACGTAGTGCGCGACGTCGGCGATCGCGACCCAGAGGACATGCCCGCCCGGGTTGTCCGGAGCCTGGTCAGGTTCGGCCCAGACCGCATCGTCATGGTCGCGTGCGTCCGCCGGATCGATCGTGACGAAGGGCAGCGTTGTCAGGTCCGTTCGCATCCCGGGATCCACGGGCCGCGCGGCTTCCGCATCCGCGATGACCTCGTCCGGAAAGTCGTCCCGAAGCCCGTGCTGGTGAATGGCGATCAGCGAAACGGACCTGGGCCGCGACGGGTCGCCGAGGCATGAGTCAACGCGTGCATGAGGAAGACCCGGGCGCGCCCTTGGACCGGCCTGCCCGGCTTCGACCAGTTCGCCATCCTTCGCTCCGCCATCCGCGCCGGGCGGCACATGCCATTCTCTCGACGCACCCTTGTCGATCGGCACGATGCGTCCGCCGGAATCCGATTTGCGGAATATTCCGAGGATCTTGCCGCGGCTGGTGCCGATGCGGCGGATGACACGGGCTTCGTAGGCATGTGTGTCACCCTTGACCTCTTCGAGGCGCGCGAGAATGCGGTCTCCCGGTGCCAGTGCGGGGTCGCCGGATCCCTGCACGACCAGGATCTTTGGCGCCGGCCCCTGACCTTGCCGTTCCAGCGGGTGCGCAAACAGATCTCCGTCGGTGTCGATCCTGTCTACCTGAAGAACCGTTACTGGCGGGAGGTGATCCGGATCGCGATAGGTCTTGCGGCGCCTCGCGAGCTGACCTTCCGCTTCCAGTTCCTTCAACCGACGCTTGAGATCGAGCCGGGCCGCCCCCCTGACGCCGAAGGCTCTTGCGATGTCGCGCTTCGATGCCTTCGACGGGTTGTCGGAGACCCAGGCAAGGATGTCATCTTTCGAGGGAATCCCGGTCATGCCCGGCGCGTATCACGGGACGTGAACCAGGTCACGCCGGTTGACGACGCGCGGCATGCGCACATGGCCACGTCTCCACGGCTCTCGTCGGGGCAGGGTCCGGACAGAAGAAGGTCGCGCCCGTCACCGAAGATCGGAAGCCGTGTCCACGTCGGCAAGCGTGTCAACCATCGCGATCGGCCTTGGAAGCGTGGGAAGCACGTCGGCAAGGGTTTCCGGATGCGACCAGCGCGTGCCCTGAAACAGGTCCCAGGGCGGTCGCCGTGGATGATGGAGGCCGATCAACCAGAACCCGCCATCGTCGGCGGGGCCGATGACGGAGCGGGCACGGCCCAGGGCCGAGAACCCGGCAGCAACATGTTGCCTGCGAATTCCAGGAATGTCGGAACCGATGAGCAGGGTCGGTCCCGGTGTTGAGGTGAGCGCACGCGCCATCCTCTGGCCCAGGTCCCCGGTTCCTTGCGGAATGCGCGGAAGATCGGGCGGCCAGACCCGGCTCCTGAAACCCTCGCTGTCAGGCGTGACGGCGAGGACCGTCTGCCAGCGGGGATCGCTGAGACGCGGCAGGAGCCGCCTGGTCTGATGCCGGTACCACCATGCCGCGGTCACCATGCCGATTTCCCGTCCAAGTCGCGTCTTGACCCGGCCCGGGCGCGGCTCCTTGACCATGACAATCAAGGTCTGCCGCCTCACAAGGACAGGACCATTTCGCGATGAGGGATGCCTGCATCGAAGTATTCCGGGCCGGTGGCTTCAAAGCCGAGATCCTCGTAGAACCCGACCGCGTGAGCCTGGGATCCGAGGTTTGCCTGGGCAACACCCTGCCTTCGCAGTTCATCCAGCGCCCAACGCATGATGTCCTTGCCCAGGCCGCGACCGCGCTTGTCCGCGAGAACCGCCACACGGCCGATCCTGCCTGTATCGCCCTTGATCAGGAGGCGCGCGGTTCCGACGGGCGCGCCGCAATCGAAGGCGATGAGATGGATTGCATCGTCGTCGCGACCGTCTCGCTCATCCGTTTCGGAAACGCCCTGTTCCTCGATGAAGACGCGGGCGCGAATATCCAGCACTGCCGGCATGTCGCGCGGTTCGGCCCGGCGAATCATGCAAAGTACCTCTCGAGGATTCGGCGATAGACTGCTGCGAGCTGCGCTATCTGCGCGATTTCGACACGTTCGTCGACCCCATGCATGGTCTTGCCGACGAGACCGAACTCCACGACCGGGCAGTGCCGCTTGATGAAACGCGCATCGGAGGAGCCGCCAGTGGTCGAAAGATCGGGCGAGAGGCCGGTTTCGGCCTGGATTGCTTCCGCAACGAGTTCTGATAACGCGCCGGGCAGCGTGAGAAAGCTCTCGCCGGCAACCTTGGTCTCCATTGAAATCTCAACGCCCGATTCCGCTGCTGCCCGCGCAGACTCCTCTTCAAGCCAGGCCGTCAGGCTCCCGGAACGATGGGCATCGTTGAACCTGATGTTCAGCGATGCCCGGCAAGCGGCTGGAATGACGTTGGTGGCGGCATTGCCGGTGTCCATCGTCGTGACGGCAAGCGTCGACGGCTGGAAATGCTCCGTGCCGTCGTCAAGCTTGTGGCTTGCAAACCTGTCCATGAGGCGCGCGAGGACGTGAACCGGATTCCGGGCCCGGTCCGGATACGCCGCATGGCCCTGAATGCCAGTCGCCGTGAAATGCGCTGACATGGAGCCCCTGCGCCCGATCTTGATCGTGTCGCCCAGCGCCTCGACGGAGGTTGGCTCTCCGACGAGGCAATCCGACATGGCTTCGCCGTTTGCGGACATCCAGTCGAGAATGGCCGTGGTGCCATCGGTTGCGTCACCCTCTTCGTCGCCGGTGACGGAAATGATGATCGCTCCTTCGGGCGGGCTTTCCTGCACGAAGGAAATTGCGGCAGACACGAACGCCGCGACGCCCGACTTCATGTCGACGGCGCCGCGCCCGTAGAGCCAGCCGTCGCGCTCCTCCGCTGCGAAGGGGTCGGCGGACCAGAACTCGGGATCTCCGGGAGGCACGACGTCGGTATGCCCGTTGAAGCCGAACGTCCGTGTTGCAGCTTTCTCGCCCCAACGGGCAACGAGGTTCGCGACTCCTCCCCTGTCGGCGCGAAAGCAGTCAAAGCCGGCGTCGCGAAGCGTGGAGTCCAGCAGGGAAATTGCACCGCCCTCCTCCGGGGTGACGGTCCTGCAGCGAACGAGTTGCCGCGTCAGTTCGACGGGGTCACGGTTCATGCGCCTTGGCTAGCCTGTGCCGCGCGCGGTCGCAATCACGCTTTCAGGGCGGCAGCGCCGCATGCCGACACGAAAGTGGAGGAATCGGTGCATCGGATTACAGCCCGAGTCCCGCAAGCGTCGCTTTCAGGGCGTCCGGGCGATCGATTACGGCCCCGGCATCGCGCCACTCCGATTCGTTGCCGTATCCCCAACTGACCGCGACACTCTTCATTCCCACATCCTTGGCGGCCGCGATGTCGTGCTCCCGGTCTCCGACCATCACGGCCTTGGCCGCAGTCTCGCCGGTTTCGGCGAGCGCATAGGCCAGCAGGTCGCCTTTCCATTGCCGTGTGCCGTCGAGCTCCGGGCCGAATTCGCGTTCCATGCGTTTGGCGAGACCAAAATGCCGCGTGATCTGCCGGGCATAGACATGAGGCTTGGCGGTGGCAACGTAAAGGCGCGCCCTGGATTTCCGAAGGGCGTCCAACGCGTCCAGGACGCCGTCATACACCCGTGCATTGAACATGCCCGTCTCGCGGTAGTGCGCCCGGTACTCGGCAATCACCGGTTCGGGATCGGAGAGTCCCATCCTGCGAAGGGACCCGTCGAGCGGTGGTCCGATCATCCAGGAAAGGTCGATCTCGGCAAGCGCGTGATGGCCGGCGGATTCGAGTGCGTGGCGCAAGGACGCGAGAATCCCGGGATGAGATTCCATGAGCGTACCATCGAGATCGAGAAAGACCGCCGTCATGTCAATCCTCCAACCGGGGCGTCCCTGCTTCGTGACGCATTCGGGCCTCCCGCTGTGCCCCGACCGTTCAATCTTGGGCGAACGGCATGCGCGACTTGGGTGACAGGACCCTGATGTCCATCGTTGGCGCATTGTGCGTTTGGCATGTGAGAGTGCGAGGCGCAACTTCTGGCCGCGGACGACAGGTTCAGTCACGCAAGAGTTCGTTGATGCCGGTCTTCGAACGCGTACCCTCGTCGACCTGCTTCACGATGACCGCGCAATAGAGATTGACGCCGTTCCTGGATGGCATCGATCCGGCGACGACCACGGAGTACGGCGGGACTTCTCCGTACAGGACCTCACCCGTATCCCGCACGACGATCTTCGTGGACTGGCCGATGAAGACGCCCATGCCGAGCACCGAGCCTTCGCGGACGATGACCCCTTCCACCACCTCCGACCGGGCGCCGACGAAGCAATTGTCCTCGATGATCGTTGGCCCTGCCTGCATGGGTTCGAGAACGCCGCCGATGCCGACACCGCCCGAAAGGTGGACATTCTTGCCGATCTGGGCGCAGGAACCGACCGTCGCCCAGGTGTCCACCATCGTGCCTTCGTCAACATAGGCGCCGAGATTGACGAAGGACGGCATGAGAACGACGCCCGGCGCGATGTAGGCGGACCTGCGCACGACGCAATTGGGCACGGCGCGAAAGCCGGCCGCTTTCCACCTGTTGCCGTTCCAGCCTTTCCACTTGTTGTCGACCTTGTCCCACCAGGCGGCGCCCTGCGGGCTGCCTTCCTGAAGCTCCATCTCCTTGAGGCGGAAGCCCAGGAGCACGGCCTTCTTGGCCCACTGGTTGACGTGCCAGGTGCCGTCGTCCCTGCGTTCGGCAACGCGAAGCGTGCCTGCATCCAGCGCGGTCAGCGTGTCCTCGATCGCGTCACGGGTTTCGCCGGTCGTCGAGGGCGTTATCTCGTCGCGAGCGTTCCAGGCCGCTTCGATTGCGGCTTCAAGCTGGGCGTTGGACATCTGATTACCTCGCGTGGCTGTTGTCGGCGACATAGCTCCTGTCCGGGAAGAGGGCAACGGCGCTTTCTTCGAAGCTTGCAAAGATAGGTCGATGCATGGGAAGCGCCCAACCTTCATCGGTTGGGTGCACATGTCCTGAACATCGGACTTTCGTGTGGACCATCACGCAGGACGCAGATCGGCTTTCGCCCTGCTCGATCTTTCGACCGCCCAATCGTCGCCATGCCAATGCACAACGTCGCGATGTTGACGGGTCAGTGAGGTTGCCAATGAAAACGCCTCTCGCCGTCCAGCTGCGCCAGTCCCCGACACCTGTTGCCACGGCAACGATTCCATGCCTTCAGCGTCTTTGCCAATGCACAACGTCGTGCCGCGAGAGCGGAACATGGAACGGTGCAGACCTTTCCTTGTAAGTCCCTTTCTTCACCTGCCATCCGGCCGTTTCGACGCAACGCGCACACCGCCGATGCCGGCAAGGTTCGGTCCGCCGAACAGGCGCATGTGCTCGACCTTGGGGCACCGATCCTGAACCACGATCAGCCCGTGCACCCGCGCTTTTTCCGCTGCCGCTTCGTGACGCACGCCGTATTGCATCCAGACGGACTTGAGGCCGGGCACCAGGTGGACAAGCGCCTCGTCTACAATGCCTGGCACTGCGTCGGAACTTCGGAAGACATCCAGCATGTCAATCCTGACATCCGAGGGAATGTCGCGAATGCTCGCCAATACCGGCTCGCCGAGCAGGGTCTCGCCAACCCGGTTTGGATTGATCGGAATCACTCGCCGTCCTCGCCCACTGAAATACGTCGCAACGAACAGAGATGGGCTGACGGGGTTCGTAGACGCGCCGACCATGGCAATGGTGCCGGTCTCCTCAAGAACATGACGAAGAGTCGAATCCCTGCTATTGTCCGGCATTTGCCATCATCCTCCCCGTGGCATGGCGAAGCCCGCGACAGGCCGCACGCTGCCGGTGAAAAGCCCATCCCAGTTGCGGATGTCACGGTTGAGCAGGGGATGGTTCTCGCTGATTGCGCCGAGCCGTGCAAGCAAGGCCGCCATCGCGACTTCGGATGCACGGGTAGCACCATCTGCGATCTTGAGGGCGAGTCCGAGCCGCCGTTCCGGCAGAATCGCGACGTAAACACCCTCGGCGCCGGTCTTGACGGCCAAAGGCTCGTTTGCGGAATCCATCAGCGCCGCGCAAGCACGGCCACGTCCCGAAACCAGGTGCGGATGCGCGATCATGGCATCGACAAGCCGCTTCATCGCGACGTCACGGAGGTCGCCGCTCGTTCCTGCAGCGGCAATTCGCGCCATGGCGCGTGCGAGGCCTGCGAGGCTCACCGCGAAATTCGGGGCAGAGCAGCCATCGATTCCGAAGCCCGGGCTTTCCTCGTCGCAGGTCTCCTCGATCGCCTGACGCACGGCGCGCTGCACGGGATGTTCCGGATCGACATAGTCAAGTCCCGCATGAAGGTGCTTCGCAAGCGTAAGAAAGCCCGCATGCTTGCCCGAGCAGTTGTTGTAGACGCGGGTCACCTCCTTGCCGACACGGTTCATCCAGAGGCAATGTTCATGATCGCGCGACGCCTGCGGTCCGCATAGCAGAGCGTTGTCGTCAAGGCCAAGATCCGCCAACCATCGGTTTACCAGGATGACATGGTGCCTCTCTCCGCTGTGCGAAGCGCAGGCAAGCGCCAGTTGCTCGGTCGAAAGGCCTGCGCCCGCCCCGCTTTCGAGAAGCGGCAAGGCCTGCAGCATCTTGGCTGAAGAGCGGGGGAGAATGATCGTGCCCGGATCGCCCCAGGCCTCAGCGATCCTTCCGTCGGCGCTTGCGATTGCGGCATGACCCTCGTGACGGGATTCCACGAGGTCTCCTCGAAGGATCTCAACCATCGGCACGGGTCGGGTCATGGGTTGGCTCCGCTCGGTCGCAGCGAATTTCTATAGGCAGGGGGTTCCATCAAGAGCTTGAGATACGCTATTAGAGACCCGTTGGACAGGAACATCGCGCCTGTGACAACGGGCAGGAATCGGGCGGATAGATCCGGAGGCAAATTGGCACGATGAAGACAGGACATTTTTTTTCCGCATTGGCACTGTCCGTCGCGGCGGCATTCCTTGCGGGAAGCGTGATTGCACAGGACGCGGGCACTCGTGTGGCGGAAGCATCCGACTGGCAGGTCTTCGAGGGGACCGACCCAAAGGCTTGCTGGGCCGTGACGGCACCCAAGAAGACCGTGAACACGCGCGGCGGCAGAGAGGTGGCGGTTCGCCGGGGCGACATCCTCCTGTTCGTGACGTATCAACCTGCGCGCAACGTGGCGGGAGAAGTCAGCTTCACGGGCGGGTACCCGTTCGCGAAGGGCTCGACCGCGACGCTGGAAGTCGACGGCGCGACGTTCGAGCTCTTCACCGAGGGCGAGTATGCCTGGCCTGCGACACCGGCCGAGGATCGGAAGATCGTGACCGCCATGAAGCGGGGCGCCGATGCGGTCGTGACCGCACGTTCGACCCGCGGAACCCAGACGAAGGACACGTTTTCGCTGATCGGCGCGACGGCGATGATCGAGGACGCCGAGAGACGCTGCGGGTCCTGACGCAGACCGTCCGCGACTGACGGCGACACAGCCTGTCTGGTGCGCCAGTCTGTCCCGATCCACGAATCCGCCCCGCAGGCGGGATCGGCGGGTCTCTTCAGTGCCAAGGTTCCGCGCACCGTCCGAAAGACTTTGGCAATCGAGCCCGGATCACCTATATCCGCGCCCTGACCCTTGGAACGCGATTCATGGCTGCTCCCGCACCGATAACGCCTGATGTCCTGACCGTCCCGCGCAAGGAGCTTTCGAGCGACGCGCGGATCAATCTCGTCGGGCTCACGTGGGACAAGCTCTTCGAGACGCTTGTCCAGGCAGGAACGCCGGAGCGGCAGGCGAGGATGCGCTCCCGCCAAGTCTGGCAATGGGTGTATCACTGGGGCGTGCGCGACTTCGCGGCGATGACAAATCTCTCCAAGGCATACCGCGCCATGCTGGAAGAGCGATTCGTGATCTCCTTGCCGGAGGTCGTGCGCCGACAGGTCAGCGCCGACGGCACGCGCAAGCTGCTGGTAAGGATCGCCGGAGGACACGAGGTCGAAACGGTCTACATACCGGAAGTGGATCGGGGCACGCTCTGCGTATCTTCGCAGGTCGGCTGTACGCTGACCTGTTCCTTCTGCCACACCGGCACGCAGAAACTCGTGAGAAACCTGGCCCCGGACGAGATCGTGGGCCAGGTCATGCTGGCGCGCGACGATCTCGGCGAATGGCCGGTGCCGGGCATCGGGTCGGGCGAGACGGGTCCGAGGCTCCTGTCAAACGTCGTGCTGATGGGCATGGGCGAACCGCTCTACAATTTCGATGCCGTCCGCGACGCAATGCAGATCGTGATGGACGGTGAAGGCATTGCCCTCTCGCGACGGCGGGTCACCTTGTCGACAAGCGGGGTCGTGCCTGAAATCGCGCGAACCGCAACGGAGATCGGCTGCATGCTGGCGGTCAGCTTTCATGCAACGACGGACGAGGTGCGCAACCAGCTGGTGCCAATTAACCGGCGCTGGAACATCGCCGAACTCCTGGACGCGCTGCGGGCCTATCCCAAGCTCTCGAATTCAGAGCGGATCACCTTCGAATACGTGATGCTGAAGGGTGTCAACGACAGCGACGAGGACGCCCGGCGGCTCGTCAAGCTGATCCGGGGCATTCCCGCGAAGGTCAACCTGATCCCGTTCAACGCGTGGCCGGGCGCGCCGTACGAACGGTCCGACCAATCCCGGATCAAGGCCTTTGCCGACATCGTGCACAAGGCCGGCTACGCCTCGCCGGTGCGCACTCCGCGCGGCGAGGACATCATGGCGGCCTGCGGCCAGCTCAAGTCGGATACCGAACGGGCCCGGAAGAGCCGGGCAGAAGTCCTCGAAGAGGCCGGACTGACATAGGATGCGGCGCATTCATGCTGCATTCAACTGACGCAAGGAACATCCGCGACTGGCATTGCGGCCCCGCGGCCACCCAGGCGAACCCTGCTCTCGAAGGCAATGTTCGACACGGCGGCGTCCGGTCCGTCACTGCAGTTCCGTGCGCATGCGTGGCTCGGAATTCCCGTCATGGAACCGCAATGCCACCGGCCTTTCGGACCGCATACGGCGCTACATGTCCTGCGGCCAGCCATCCATCACCGCCACCGCCTCCCCAGCGGTCTCGACAAAGCGAAAGATCTCGAGATCGTCCGGCGAAATCGTGCCCGCCTCCGCGAGGGCTTCCCAATTGACGATGCGTTTCCAGAAGTCGCTCCCAAAGAGGATGAACGGCACCGGCCGCATGCGCCCTGTCTGAATGAGCGTCAGCGTCTCGAAGAGCTCGTCCAAGGTGCCGAACCCGCCGGGGAAGACCGCGATGGCCGCTGCACGCATCAGGAAGTGCATCTTTCGAATAGCGAAGTAGTGGAAATTGAAATTGAGGTCGGGCGTGATGTACTCGTTGGGCATCTGCTCATGCGGCAGCACGATATTGAGCCCGATCGACACCCCACCTGCCTCCGCTGCCCCTCGATTCCCCGCCTCCATCACTCCCGGGCCGCCGCCAGTGACGATCACGTGCTTCTTGCCGTCGCTTGAACCTGCAGCCGACCGTTCAGTGATGATGCGGGCGAAATTTCGGGCTTCCTCGTAATACCGACTGAGTTCCGCGAGAGGCTCGGAACCGACTCTGTCCTGTTGCTCTGGACTCGGGATGCGCGCTCCACCGAAGAGGACAACGGTAGAATTGACGCCGTATTCTTCCATCAGCAACTCGGGCTTGAGAAGCTCGAGTTGAAGGCGAACTGGCCTAAGGTCGTCACGACAGAGAAAGTCGGAATCCGCGAAGGCAAGCCGGTATGCGGGTGACACTGTCTGTGGCGTGTCCGGAACGTCCCGGGCGGTTTCGATGTCCTGATGCGCGTGGGGGAATAGGCGGGATTCGTCGTTGGTCATGATCTGCTCCCTGACAATGTGCCGTCCATCAATGGCAGGCCAGCCGAAGCGACTCAATGGCAGCCGACGCCGCCAGGCCAGTGGAGGGTGATCATGCCTGTCATAGATCAGTCAACACCCGTCCTAGTCGGCTGTCATGGTCCTGGTCTCCTGTGACAATAGTTGCCATCACGCTTGCGGATGACGGCCGCAGGAGGCGGTTCGATGAGAAGCAAGGCGGTGGAAGTGGTGCTGAGCGGCGAGGAGCGCGGGACGGGCGGCCCGGACGGGCCGCCCGCGGGTTCTTGAAGTCGTTTTCGGCTTAAGCCGTGTACTCCTTCGACTTCATCGAGATGCCTTTTACCGAAGCCGGCGCATCCGAGATCTTGCGGATGTCGGCCCAGCAGTGCTTGTAGTCGGGAAGCACCAGCTCGTTCACGCCGGGGTTGATGATGTTGCCTTGCGCCCCGTTCGGGTGCGCGAACACCATGAACACCTGGTTGCGTTTCGCGGTCGGCGTCGGATAGGCCATGGCCTGGGTTGCACCGTTGCCATTGTAGAGCTCTACCAGGTCTCCGGCGCCGACACCCAGATCCGCCATATCGTCGGGATTCATCTCGACGAACGGATAGGGATAGCGGTCCATGACGAAGTCATTGGCTTGGTCGAGGAACAAGTTCTGCCAGAAGATGTTCGCACGGCCGTTGTTGACCCAGAACCGATGCGCGGCCTGCTCGTCGGCCTTGCCTTCCGCTTGCCAGCCACGCCAACCGGAGGCGCAGAACAGGGCCTTCATGTCGTCGCGGCCATGACGGGTGAACTTGCCGTCGGCATAGAGCCGCTCGGTGCCGATCAGCTGGCCGTTTTCATGGCCGACCACCGGTTCCTGAACACCGTTGTTACCCATGGCGCGCAAACGGTCATAGGTCACTTCGGGGTTGCCCGAGTTGTAGCCATCCATGAAGGCGTCCTCCTCGGTCTCCCAGTCGTAGCCCATGAACTTGTCGGCATAAGCATCGTCGCCCATGGCGCGCAGCACGCGTTCCATGTTTTGGGCCATGCCAGCCGCGATCAGGCAGTCCGGCATCGCGACGCCGGGTCCGTCCATGTACTTTTCTGACAGGCGCAAACGACGTTCACCGTTCATCGAGGTGAGGTTCATCTCGTTCGCTTCCACCGCTGGCAGGATCACGTGGGCATTCTGGCCGATCTTGGTGTGGATCACGTCAACGTCGACCACGAACAGGCCGCCTGCATTCACTGCATCCACGATGGCGTTGATCATGTCCTCGCGGCTGCCGCCTGCAGCAGCGTCGATCGCGTCCTTCACCATGTCGGCCCGCTTCTTGTACGCCTTCTTGAACTCGGTAATGTTCAAGGTGGTCTTGTAGTGGTCGCAGGCCCAAATGTGGTGAACCTTTCCGCCGCCATTGATCAGGAGCTGGTCAATGTAAGTGGGCGGGCGGCCGACGAAGGGCTCAGGCGGACGGAAGTAGCCTTCCTGGTGGCCGCCCATCCGGCAGACGCCGCCGCCTTCCTGGCCGATGTTGCCTGTCGCCAATCCGATGTTCACCAGCGAGCCAACGGTGCGGTAGTTGTCGTTGCCCCAAATGACACCCTTTTCGTAGCCAATGATGCATTTCGCGCGCGCACCACCCATGGGTTCCGCGATCCAGGAAGCCGCCTTGCGAATGTCATCTGCGGACACGCCACAAATTTCGGCAGCTTGCTCCGCCGACATGCGGATCGACTTCATCGCCTCATCCAGGCTGCCAAGCGCCGCCGGATGCGCCGCATCCTGCTCTACCGCGATGCCGTCCTGGAAGGTGTTGTTGGCGACGTACGCGTCATCGGTCCAGCCATTGTCGACGATGATCGTCATGATGGCATTGGCCAGCGCCATGTCCGTGCCTTCATTGATCGCAAGGTGCAGGGTGTTTTCCGTGCCCGCGATGTCTTCGGCGGCATTGAGCGTGACCGTGCGACGCGGATCGACGAGAATGAACTTGGCGCCGTTCTGCATGCCCGGCTTCATGTGATTGAGAAACACGTTGGTCTGGCATTCCAGCGGGTTGGCGCCCCACATCACGATTGTGTCGGTGACCTGATAGTCCTTGTAGCCGTAGTTCAGTTCGTCAACGCCCATGTCGCGGGAGGAGTGGACCTCGGAGTTATAGGCAGGACGGTTGTGAATCCGGCAGTGCTTGATGTTCATGCTCTGGAAATAGAGCTTGCCGGTGCCCCAGGTGTTCTCGTAGCCACCGGCGGAACCGCCGTGGTCGAACATCGACACGACCAGATCGTCCTCCGAGCCTTCCTTGATCGCGCGGGCTGTCACTTGCGCGACAAGATCTTGCGCATCGTCCCAGCTCGTGGGCACCCAGGTGCCGTATTTCCAGACCAGTGGGTCGGTCAGGCGCTGCTGCTGCGTACCGGTGACCTCCGACGGGCGGTTCTCGGCCATCCTGGCGCCACGCACCGATGCGAGGCCCGAATTCACCACACAATCCTGGTCCGCATAGATCGCCAGATGAACGTCCTTGCCGTCTTGCTTGACGATGTTGTAGTTGGACGGCTTCAACCACGTGCCATCTGCGCCTTGCTGTTCGCTCAGGTCGATCCCCAGAGCGTTGTCAGTTGCCGTGCCCTGCTTGTTGCGATCCCAGGTGTAGGCCTTGTATCCGCATCCGACGATGCAGTAGTGACAGGTCACATTGTGAACCTTCGCACCCTTTGGCGGGATGGGAAGGCGGTCGATTTGTCTTTTGTGAGCCATAGATTGTTCCTCCCCTCACAATACGTTCGACGGACGGCCGAAGATCAGGTCGCTGCAGCCCTCGGCGAAGATGTCGCCGTTGTCGGCCACGCGAAGCGTGAATTGCGGCAGGTTCTGGGTCGCGTGACCCCAGATCTGCTGACCACCGGCCTCGGCATCGTAGCGCGAGTAGTGGCCCGGGCAGTTGAAGGTCTTGTCGTCGCCGTTGTAATTCAGGAACCACCCCTGGTGCGGGCAAAGCACCGAATAGGCGACAATGTCGCCATCCGGGCCGACGCCACCTTCAACCGCAGTCCCGAGCTTCAGAAGAACGCCAGGGCTGTCGGCATCCGGGTATTCGATGTCCACGGGTTCGTTGACGGCCAGATCCGCCACGTTCGAGAGTTTGTTGGATGGGTAATCGAGCTGAGCGCTTGCCGGTGCGGCCTGCGCCTCGCCCGGCGCTACCGTCACCACAGCTGCGCCAGCCGCCGCAACGGCACCACCACGCAAGAATTGCCGACGGCCGGCATCCACTAGCCGCTCGCATCTTTTGCTCATGAAAGAGTCCTCCTCTTGGCATACAATGGCATGATAATCTGACCCCAGGCCCATGGCATTTCAGAAATCCAAGTAATTCCGCTCACAAGGCACTGAAAATAAAGTGAGAATCTTGCCGTTCGGAAATCCGAACGTGGCAGGCCGCCGGAGTGACGCGAAATTCCAGAAGCATGCGGCCCGCCGGTCTTGGCTTCCGCGAGAGATCATTGCATGGAGCTGTCATGATCGGCGACGTGATAACCCGGTACGACCACCGCCTGACATGCTGCAAGAACAAAGGGCACGATTATAAAGAGTTGTTTTAAATTACTTTTTGTCGTGCGTTAGGATTGCCGAACACGCACAGGTCATAGATTCAGCTTTTGCATCTTTTCCCACAGAGTGGTCCGCGAGACGCGCAACAAACGTGCGGATTCCGTCATTTGGCCACCAGTCCGAACCAAGGCTCGTTGAATCTGACGCCGTTCCGCCGCGTCGCGCACTTCCGCGAGGGTTTCAAGTCTCGACGAATCCACATCCAGCTCGGGGAAAAGGTCAACCGGGTGCACCCAACCGTCATTTGGCGCGGACACCGCCCGCACCACGCGGGAGCGAACCTCGCGCCCGTTTCCGGGCCAGTCGTGCTCGCGCAACGCGGTCAAGGAAAGGTCAGACAGTCCGCTGAGAGGATTGGCTCGACGGGCATTCAACGCGTTGAAGATCTTATTCGCCAACCACACCGCATCTTCAGGCCTTTGCCTTAGCGGTGGAACGACAATTTCCCCGGGCGACAGCGCGTAGTACAAGTCTTCGCCAACGCCACCTGCGCCCAGTTCACCCTCTGCTGAAGTTACGGCAAGCACGATCACCCGACGATCGGGATTGCGCACGGTGGCCAGCAATCGCCTTTGCGTCTCTTCCGGCAGTCTTTCGACGCCCGAGACAATTAGCGCCTGGTCATCATCGAGTTCACGCCAGTCCGGGTCGCCGGAAGTGTCGAAGCCATTGATCTCAGAAATGCCGTTCTCTGGATGGCCTGACAATTTCAGGAGGCGGCGCGCAATGCGCATTTTTCCAAGTCCTCGCTCGCCCTTGACGAGAACCGGGCCATCCGCTGCGGCAGCCTGCTTTATCTGGCCTTCCAGCCGGCGCGCCAGGGTGGATATCCCCACACTCTCAGGGAGATCATGTCCCTCCATTGCTGACGAGAATACCGAGGTCAGGCGTTCGAGCAGTGTCGACAACTCGAAAGGTTTGGTCAGATAGTCCGTGGCACCGGCCTTCAGGAGCCTGACTGCCTGGCCAATTTCGCCCTGTCCGGTGATGAACAGGAACGGCGGGGGCGTGATTGTCCCGGCGACCGCCGCCAAGATGTCTTCGCCCGTTCCGTCGGGAAGGCCGATGTCGCACACGACGGCATCAACCGGATGACGTGGTGTTCGAATGGCGGAAATGCCGCGCACCATCTGCTTGACCCAAGTAACCCGCGCGCCTTCGAGTTCAAGGCGCTGAACAAGGGAATGGCCCATGGTAGCATCGTCCTCGACAAGCACGATGTGACGGCCGGTGAAGCTCACTGGTCCGGCGCCCGTTTGGGAAGGTGAACCAGGATATTGGTCAGATCACCAGATCGCTCCAGTGCAATCTCACCGCCCAGTTCACTCACAAGCTCCCGCACCAGGCGCAGGCCAACTCCGCCGCCCGGTTCCACGGGGGTCTCGGACAGAAGCCGCTGCCTGGCGTGTTCGCTGAACCCGGGTCCGTTGTCTGTGACTTTCAAGTCCAGCCCATTGGCGTTTGCGTGCGCCGCAAACCCAACGTGGCCGCCTTTGCCGGCGG
The DNA here is from genome assembly GCA_022824315.1 of Silicimonas sp. Taxonomy (GTDB): domain Bacteria; phylum Pseudomonadota; class Alphaproteobacteria; order Rhodobacterales; family Rhodobacteraceae; genus JAJEFO01. Next base: position 13,149 of record JAJEAC010000035.1, on the reverse strand, counting down.
CAGAAGAGGCATTGAGCAACAAATTCAGGGCGATTTGACGGATCGGTGCCGAAGGAAACGCAGAGGCAGTCGAACGTTCAGGGTCAACGTTCCAGTCCAGTTGCTGTCCGTGTCTGTTCGCTTCTGGTTCAAAGAGTACTTTCAAGTCGTCAAAATCTTCGAATGAAAGACGTGCATTTGAACGGTCCCGCCGATTTTCCTCGAGGATGGCCCGGCTGACATCACGCAGGTGTTTCAATCCGCGGTCCAGGATATCGACCGAACTTCGGACCACGTCAGGGCGATCCGAATAGGTACGGATGGTGTCTGTTGCGTTCAGCAACCCCCCAAGCGGATTGTTGATCTCATGCGCCAAGGAAGACGACAAGCGCCCCAAGCTGACAAAGCGCTCACGATCCGCCAAGCGTCGTTCTGCCTCACGCTGGGCATCAATTGCGTCGATCATGCTGTTGAAGTTGTGCAATAGCGGTGCAAACGCAGGGTCCGTCTTCGCGATGTCTTCGGCAGGAATTTGCTGCGGAGCGACGCCACTTGCCCCCATTTGGCTTGTCAGCAGTTCAACCGGACGCAGAAGTCGTGCCACGATCCAATACCCGGCTAGGGCCAAGAGCAAGGTTGCGACAGAGTTGGCCGCCAGAAGTGCCAGGGATGTGGAGCGCCGTTGCGCCAAAAGGTCGCTGACATCCAGTTCCGTTAGCAAGCTGCCAACTTCGCGACCCTGCACCAATAATGGCTCGACGATGCGAACGGAGTTCCTGCCTTCACTTGCAGTGACCTCTTGCACCGGAACCGCATCGTTGAGGAGCGCCTCAAACTCAAAGTCGATCGGTGCGCGCGCGGGGTCCGATGAGGCCAGAACCCTGCCGCGGTCATCGGCAACGGCCGAAAACAGGATGCGAGCCCCGGCCCCCTCGGATCCTGCGCGATCCAAGGCGTCGTAGACTTCCCAAACATCCCTGTGCAGAACGAAGGAGCCGAGCGCGACCTTGAGCCCGCCGACATGCGATTGCGCCACCTCCCGCAATCGCTCGTTTTGGAGGCTGGAAAGAGTTGAAAGGACCTGCTGTGACGCAATGAGCCCAAGAAGGACCATCAGGGCGCCCGTCGCAATGGCCACGCGCAAAGTGACGGGACATTCCCGCCAAGCCTTGCGGATCACCGGCGCTCAGGAAGGTCTGCCATTCGAAGTTTGATGCTGTCGAACAGTGACTCCTCCCCTTCCAAAATCTTGTCGAGGTAAAGCAACGCGAGAACTTCACGCCCCACTTCAGATGCGTCAAGAGACTTCAAGACCGTTGCGAAGCGTCGAACGCTTTCCGAGGCCGCTCGGTCCTTGCGCGCCGCAAACGGAGGAAACCCCATCCACTCGGAACGGGCCACGACGCGTGTACGCTGCGTAAGCGACGGCTCAACTTGCGCAAGCGTTTCCCAAACATAGCCATCAACGCTACCGGATCGCGTCAAGCCACCTGCGACGGAGCGGACGACATTGCGATGGCCATATGTATATATGGTGCGTGCAAAGAACTCCACGGGCGTGCTGCCGGCGCGGGCGAGATCGGAAGCCGTGACCAAATAGCCCGAATTGCTGTCAGGGTCCGAAAAGGCGTGTGTTCCTCCTTTGAGATCCGCGAGAGATTTGGCGGTGTCGCCGGCACCGGTGATCAAATAGGATTGATAGAGCGGTCGGCCCCGCCATTGCGGCACGCCAATCAAGGTCAGCCGATCCTGATGCTGCAGATAGGGAAACCCGCAAATCCACGCCGCCTCGACCGACCCGTCCAGCAGCATGGCGGTGATTTCCTGATATGTGCGACGCTGAATGAGCACGGCAGGCTCGCCCATGGCCGCTGACACACTTGAGCGCAATCGGTCAATGATGAGGGCATCGTTGTCGAGAAACACAGGGGTCAAGCCCAACCGGAAAGGCGCAGCGGCACGCGCCACAAACGGCAAGGACACCGCCATTGTCGCCGCAGCACTATTGATGAAATCACGCCTTCTCATGGACACTCCCGTCAAACACTAGCGAAAGGCTCTGCGCAATTGCAAGAGTCGCGACTTTCCTGGGCCCGTTGACAAATCGAGCTGCGATGCGTGCGGATCGATGCCATCCGCGCCGCGATGTACGCCAGAACGGTGGCACAGGCCGTCGGTGCGCTTCTCGGCGAACCTCCCGCGCCACTGACAGTGTGCTCGTGCACGCCGATGCGCCCGGCGACCTCCCTCGAAACCCGTCGGCGCGGAGAAAGATGATCCTGCAACGGTTGGACAGCGACTACGTCGCCTTGTGCTTTCGGACATGCCCCTCGAGAAACCCGCACTCCTCGTCGCTCAGCACCAATTCCATCGCCTTGCTTCTCATCGAACCACCTCCTGCCGTCGTCATCCGCGGACTTCATGGCAACCATTGTTACAGAAGACCGGCTTCAGATTGCATGTCCCCAGCCAGGCCGAAAATGGGACCGGCTTCGAATCCGCCGACACCCATGAAGGTCGGAATCGCCGGAGCAAGAAACAGGACGGCTTGCCGGGAAAGATCTTTCGTTGCGTACCACTTCGACGCCACATGAAATGATCGCTCAAATCGGGTGCCAGTGCACACCCGCCGGCGGAAGTGTCGTGCCTTCGAAGTCCATGGGTTCCGGCGCGTAATTGAAGACGAAGCGATGTGTCGCCGTGTCCCGGATCCGGAGGCCGTCCGGCAGAGTCCTGGCGTCAAGCCCTTCGGCGGCGCAGGCGCCGACAACAAGATGATCGAAGGCCGCCTGATCCGGCCAGCCCGCCACGTAATGCAACTTGCCACGGGACATGACGGCTGGCCGACCGTCAACGGTGGCCATGGTGACGGCGGCATCACCTTCCAGATGTTCGAACCAGCGATGAAAGTTCCCGCCGCCCTCCAGGGGTACGCGGGCGAAGGGAGGCAGGCTTTCGACGCGAGAGACGGTCGCATCAAGACCGGGCAGGTTCGGCGGCAACGGATCCGGAATTGCGAGTTCGTTCGTCTTGCTGTTCGTTCTGGGCCCGATGATTGCCGTGCCGGCGAAGGCTTCAAGCGCCAGCCTGAGGGTGTCGGACAGCGTCAGCAGGCCGGGAATGAACACGAGGTCATAATCGTCGAGAGACTTGACGTCGGCTGGAAGGAAATCGATCGAGAGCCCGGCGCGCCGAAGAGCCTTGTAGGTGTCGAATACCAGTCCGAAATACGTGAAATCCGCACCTTGAGGGAGCGCATCCCATGCCCATGATGACGCGTAGTCGAACACGACCGCCACCTTGGCCCTGGTCGTGCCGACGTCGGACATCGTGGCGATTTCGCTTGCCAGTTGCCGAGCCTCGATGATTGCGGGAGCATCCGCACCGTCTGGCCGCAGAAGGCCCGCATGCATCTGCTCTTGGGCAAAAGGCGCTTGGCGCCACCTAAAAAAACAGACCGCCTCGGCTCCGTGCGCGAAGGCCTCCCAAGCCCAGAGACGCGGCATCCCGTCCAGCGGTGCGACATTCCATCTGGCCCAGTTCACTGGCCCGGGCTGCTGCTCCATGATCCAGTAGCGGCCCCGTCCGACGGATCTGTAAAGATCATGATGGAATGCCTGGGCATCGGGATGGCCTTGGCGAAGGAAACGCTCCTGCTCGGTTTCGTCTGCATCCAGGCGATCGATTAGGTAGCCGAGCGGATAGCTGTCCCAAGATGCAATGTCGAGGTCGGCCGCCACATCAAAGTGGTCGAAGGACAGGATTCGGCACATGTAGTTGTGGATCAACGGCGCGTCCGTGTAGCGGCGCAGGATGTCTGCCTGTGCGCGGTTGAAACGCACGACCTGATCGGAACAGTAGCGGCGAAACGCGAGGACATGGGACGGATTCGGCGTCGTGACGGTGAGGTTCGGAAGCCCGATCTCATCGAATTCGGCGTAATCCATTGACCAGAAGACGTTGCCCCAGGCGCGATTCAGTGCGTCCGGGGACTGGTAGCGCTGGGCGCACCACGCCCGAAAACTCCTCTTTGCGGCGTCCGAATAGCTTACCACGGTTTCATGACATCCGTATTCGTTGTCGGTCTGCCAGGCGGCAACATGGGGGTTCTTGCCGTAGCGCTGGGCCAGCAGCGTCACGATGCGCCGGCATTCCTCGAGGTACCCCTCATGCGAGAAGCAGTAGTGCCGCCGCGAACCGAAACCGCGCGGCCGACCCTTGTCGTCGAGTGCGACCATGTCAGGATGGCGGGTGAGCATCCATCGCGGCGGTGTCGCCGTGGGTGTTCCAAGGACAACCTTGAGACCCGCCTGCCCCAATGTCTCGACGGCCCGGTCAAGCCATTCGAAATCCAGCTTGCCCGGCTGGGGTTCGAGCCTCGACCATGCAAACTCCCCGATCCTCACCCAGGACAGCCCCGACTCGGCCATCCGGCGGGCGTCGTCGGCCCAGACCTCTTCGGGCCAGTGCTCCGGATAATAGCATACGCCGAGTTCGCGTCTTGGGCCTTCCGTCATTTGTCCCTCCAAGTCGGTCGCCCCAACCTAGGAAGTTCGTGGACGGGCGCAACTCTGTCGGTCGGCACCGACTACGAGCGGAATTCACGGCGACAAAGTCACGGGCTGCCCGGGTCGCTGGCTTCTCCTCCTTGGAACTTGGCGATCTCGACAATTTCCAGAGCTTTTGTCCTGGGCACTTGCCGGACCACGCCTTTCCGGACGACCGCACTCGGGAGTGGTTGACCTTCCTCCCGGCCAATCTTGAGGTCGCTCCAGATGATCTTGATCAGATTGAGGAGATGGCGCGCTGGGGAGGATTCGAACCCCCGACCTCTTGATTCGTAGTCAAGCACTCTATCCAGCTGAGCTACCAGCGCACAAGTGGGCAGGGTGTATCCGTCGGCCAAATCCGTTGCAAGGCTGTTTTCGCATGCGCGCACCTTGCATGCGGGACCCAATAATGCAGTTCCCAGCTCCGCTACCGTCGCGGACAAAAGGGCGGCAAGAACCTGCCGGGACAAAGCCGAAATGGCGCGCTGGGGAGGACTCGAACCCCCGACCACTTGATTCGAAGTCAAGTGCTCTATCCATCTGAGCTACCAGCGCAGGTGCGGGTCGGATGTAACCGGCGGCCGAGGACACTGCAAGGCTGATCCTGAGCACATTCCGGGGCGCATCGACGCGGGTCGACTTCTGAAAATCCAGCTCAGCGCCAAGGCATCACGAGAAGTCCGTCCCTCTTGACCGGAGCAGGAGACACGCAAATGCGGCGGGCTACGTGACGACCTGACCGACGTCGATCACGGCCTTGGGAAGTGTGACGACGAAGGTCGTCCCTTCGGGCCCGGTCTCCCCAAGCGACAGCTGGCCCCCGTGACCGCGCACAAGCTCGGCGGATATTGCAAGACCCAGCCCCGCTCCGCCCTTTGAGGCGCCGCCCTGAAACGGCGTGAAGAGATGCTCCCTGGCACGTGACGGCAATCCCGGTCCGGTGTCGCTGACCTCAATCCGCCAGCACGTGTCGTCCTCGGTCGCCGAGATGCAGATTTTTCCGTCGCTCTTGGTCACCTCGATTGCCTGCCTGGCGTTGCGGATCAGGTTGGACAGAACGCGGTAGAGCTGCTCGGCATCAGCGCGCAGAGTCAATCCAGGCGGTATCTCGGTCTTGAACGTGACATCTTCCATTTCGACGGCCAGTTGCTCAGCATCGACGACATCGTCAACAATGGCAGCAAGGTTGATCAGCATAAGGGCCGGCGAAGGCTCTTCCGCCTTGCCAAAGGCCAATGTGCGTTCACAGAGGTGCACGGCACGGCTGATCGAATTCATCAGCTTGGGAACCATTCGAGCCACAACCGGATCTTCGGACGCCTCTATCCGATCCGCGAAGAGTTGCGCCGAAGTCAGGATGTTTCTCAGATCATGGCTTACCTTGGCGACCGCGCTTCCTAGGGAGGCGAGACGCTCCTTGTGCCGAAGCATGGAGGTCAGTTCGGTCTGCATTGACTTCAGCGCCGCCTCGGCCTCCCCAATTTCGCCCGTGCTGGAAGAAGGCTCAATGATGCGCCGTGCGTCTTCCGGAGCTTCGGCGTAGGACTGCATGGCAGAGACCACGCCCCTCATCGGCTTCACCATCAACTGGCGAACCGCAAAAAACAGGAGTGTCGCCGTCACGGCCGAAATGACGGCCGAGAGAATCAGGATCCGCAAGCCGTAGTCCAGCATCGCGTCCCGGAGCGGCCCGGTCGACATGGTGACCTCGATCAGGAGTCCCGCGTCCCGCACCGGATGGCCGATAACGCGGACGACTTCGGTTCCCGGCGTCAGCAGCCTTGCCAACGCATCGCGAATCAGCACGCTCGCTGGGGGGGAGCGAATGTCATATGTCGCGGCCACCGGGCTGGGCAGATCCGACGACAGCACAAGTTCGCGCACTTCGTCGCGTCGCAGGACGACATTGAAGACACCTGCATTTTCCAGGAGTTCGCGTTCAAGCTCGGGTGCAATGGCGTCTGCTGCAAGCCGAGCAAGCGACGCAATCTGTGCCCGCTCCAAGTTGTCCGTCATGTAGTCCTGACGGAAGCGGGCAATTGAAGGCACGAAGATCAGGACTTCGGCCAGCATCACGAACAGGACCGTCAGAACCAGGAATCTACCGGACAGTGTGTGCAGGAACATCGCCTTCTTCCAGCGCTACGGGACAAAACGCTGAACAATCCCGACGACTCGCTTGACGGACTCGCTTTCGAAGAGCCTTGGAGAAAAGTAGGCTCCGGCAGCCCGCTTGTTGATCTCGCCCAACGTCGGATAGGGCGCGACCATTGCCGCCACGCCACTCATCTTGAGGCCATTGGCGATTGCGAGCGCCCATGCGCCAACAAGTTCACCGGCCGCCTCGCCCACGATGGTCGCACCGATCGGCCTGCCCTTGACCACCATGACCTTGACGAACCCGGAGGTCTTTCGCGAAGCGATTGCGCGATCGTTCTCGTGATAGTCGAAACGGGCCACGGCAAGAGCAGAACCATGCATCTTGCGGGCTTCGGCTTCGGTCGGTCCTACCTGCGCGAGTTCGGGGTCGGTGTAGGTCACCCAGGGGATATGGGACGTCTTCGCCTTGGACGGCAAGCCAAAGAGCATGGAGCGAATGATGACGCCCGCATGGTATCCTGCAACATGGGTGAATTGGAGACCGCCCGCCGCATCGCCAATGGCGTAGACCCTTCGGTTCGAAATCGACCGGAGGCTCTCATTGACCGTCACCGCCCGGTCATGCGCGACATTGCCCTTGTCAAGATCGAGCTTCTCGATGTTCACCTTGCGGCCCACGGCCATGAGCAGATGAGAGCCCGTGAAGCTTCCCTGGGAGGTCTTGACCTTGATCTGGCCTCCGTCTTCGCCGACTTCCTCTGCCAGAGCATCTTCGACAATCTCGATGCCTTCGGCGCGCATCTTGTCCAGAACGACCGTCGCTGCCTCGGGGTCGTCGCGACCCAGCGCCTTCAATCCCTCGATCACCGTCACTTTCGAGCCGAGACGCACATGCGCCTGCGCCATCTCCATCCCGATCGGTCCGCCTCCGATGACCAGCAAGTGTTCAGGGCGTTCGCGAAGATCAAAAATGTTCTCGTTCGTGTAGTACGTGACCTCGTCCACACCGGGGATTGGCGGAACGAACGGCGACGAGCCTGTCGCGATCACGATGCGACGAGCCTTGATCACGTGATCGCCGGCCTGCACTTCGTCCGGAGAAATGAACCGCCCGTATTCCCGGATCACATGGACGCCGAATCCCTCGAACCGTTCCTGGCTGTCTACCGGAGCAATCGTTTCAATGACCCTGTGCACGTGATCCTTGGCCGCGGCATAGTTCACTTCCGGCGTGACGGGCGTCACCCCGAACGGGTCTCCCGCACTCATGGAATGTGCCTGCTTGGCAGCGGCGATCAGGGCCTTTGACGGGACGCATCCGAAGTTCAGGCAGTCGCCTCCCATCTTGTGGCCTTCGAGAAGTACGACCTTTGCGCCCATCTGGCTGGCGCCGGCAGCCACCGAGAGCCCGCCGGAACCGGCGCCTATGACGAGTATGTCCGTCTTGATCCGCTCCATCTCAGAACGCCCTTCCGCGTATGGCCTTGATCACGATTGGAAGCGCCGCAAGCGCACAGAGTCCGAGAATCGGCAGAAGGATCTGCGGCTCGAAAATGATGCCGAGGTTCGGGGATTCGCCACGGGCAAAGACCTCGCCCAGCCCCGCACCAACCGACGTATAGACCACGGCCCCCGGGATGATCCCGATGAAGGTCGAGATCACGAAACGGCTGAGCGGGACACCAAGAAACGAAGGCAGCAGGTTGGCAACGAAGAACGGTACCGCGGGAACGAGGCGGATCAGGAAAAGCATGGACCACTGGTTGCTGTCGATCCCGTCCTTGATCGCCTTGATCGCGCCCTCGGAGGCGTCCAGCTTGCGTTCCAGCCTTTCGCCAAACCCCATGCGGGCTGCCAGGAAAATCGCCGTCGCCCCGATCGTTGCCGCGGTGATGTTGAAAAGCGCGCCCGGGAAGGTTGAAAACAGGAACCCGCCCGTCAGCGTCGCGATGGTGGCACCCGGAAGAGAGAATGCGACGATCACCACATAGGCCGCAATGAACACGAGCACCGTGAGCAGGTAGTTCGCATCCCGGAAAGCGATCAGCATCTCACGGTTGTCCGCCAGCGCCTGAAAGCTGAGATGATCTCGCAAAGTGAATGCGCCAACTGCAGCAACCACCAGGATGATCAGAAGCGGAAGGCGCTTTGCGAGCCCGCCGAACGGAGATATCTCGTCGCTCATGTCAATTCCCTATATCATTCGCTCCTGCCGCTCAATTGTCCGGCATTGCTCACTGACTACGGCCGCGAAATTGTTGCTGACGGCATGCATGATTGCTCCCCACTTCTGAGCATGAGTGCCCTTGACGAAGGCAAGGATTGTCTCGGTGAACTGGCGAAACTCCAAATTGAATCGGTTCTCCATCACACAGCAATGCATGGTCGGCAGCAAGCACAGCGCGGGCGCAGAGTTCCGTCCGCGCCAATCGCGGCCTGAGCATCCTATCATGGTGATGGTGGGAACTTTCAGGACACATTCGTTCAGTCGGCTGCCAAGCCAGGCTCGTTCGAACCTACTGAGTGGCACGTCGGTGTGCTCGCCTTCAACCAGCGTCAACTTCACACTTTCACGGTTCTGTGCGGTATAGAGGTCCAGCCATCGCTTAGCCGTCGTCGACTAAGTGACGAGCCTGTCAGCCACCCTGACGGCCCGGCCTGCCCTTCGTATCTCCGCTGGCGTGTACCCAATGCCTGTCGATCCCTTTCTTTGCTTCCGATGTCCGTCGACTTGTTTAACCCGCACTGCTCATTCCCTTTGTGCCGGACAATAGTTCGACTGCAGCGGAGCACGAGGATTCAGTCCATTTAGCCGAAGTGCGACGCAGCTTCTGTGGGCTGGGTGCCCTGGGAGACGAGCGGGTAGTTGTGTGTCAGCCACGTGCACCTAACTGTTCTTAAACCCCCTATCGTCCGTGACCGCCTCCTTTACGACCATTTGGCCAACCGTGGCGACCACGATCTTTGCTTCGGTACACTGTTCATGCAAAACGTCTAAAGCCTGCGCCGTCGTGCTCCCCCTCGTCATTACATCGTCGACCAGCAAAATCCGTCCCGCATCGGCCGGAACTTCGGCATGCAGCGCTTCGCGGTATCGCCTCTCGAATTGTGCGGGCGTAAGTCCCGCCGCCATCATGCGCCGTTTGGAAATACTTGCCGACAGTCCTAGCATTTCGCACACATTGACTGCCAGCAAACGCCCCAGTTCCCCAGCCAATTCGCGGGTGCGGTGCATCTCCTTGTTCTTCGCCTTGTCCGGCGATAACGGAATCGGCACTATGTAGTCAAACTCCAACAGGTCGTGTCGGCGTAATTGCTCAAATATCGACAATGCGAAAGGATACGCGTACGCCCTCTCCCCAAGTTTGAACTCGGTAAATCTCCTCGTCAGATCCTGGACGTCCGGACCAATGCGGGGCTCGTAGCACCGACTCGGCACAATCCAGTGTGCAGGCACTACCGCCTCATACTTGGACCACCGCAAACGCAGTGGCACCTTTGAATCCTCCAGTCCGATCAATGGCAACTCATTCCATGTCTTGCAGTCCCCGCACTTCCTGTTGGCACACGCCGTAGGTTCACACTCCGGCGCAACCGTCCAATCGTCCGGCCAGAGGAACACTTGACGGTACCGCGTGGCGACAACCGCCGCAATCCTCTCGGAAGTTCCCTTCGGCGTAATCGGCTCATCCGCTAGGTACTCGCGCACCCGTAAACTGACTTCTCCCTTGTCTAGGTCAATTCCGTCAACGATCCCCTTCGCGTACACGCCGTTCTCAAATTTGTGGGGGCCGTGAAAATAGACCCAGCATTCCCAGCCCTTCTCTACGACATCAATGTAGTGGCGCCATCCAAGCCGCAGTCGGCCATCTTGCATCCGATCCGGCAACACGGCCGGACGAAACCCGTCGTAGCCACTGTGTATCTTGTAGAGAAACCTCATAAGTCGAGCAGTTCGTCGAAGCTCATCAGCACCTTGTCAGTGCTGTTAGGCACCTCTGATCCGTACCCAAACGATGCCCAAGCGAACCGTACTGATGCCGCCTCAGCGGCCGCAGCGTCAATATTTCCATCCCCTACGAACCAGATCCCCATGTCCACTTCCAGCTTGAGTTCAGCCAAGACCGACCGTAGCCCATGCGGTTTCGGTTTCGCGGGTATGCCCGCCCGTGGCGTCGCGATTGCGGCGGCATAGCTGCCAATGCCGGTCGCCTCCAGAAGAGGCCTAACAATCCAGCCTGGCAAGTTCGTCACGATGCCCAACGGCGTTCCTCTTGCCCGAAGGCGATCCAATGTCGGAATTACCTGCTCGTACAGCTGCATTGTACCGCCATCCTCCCTCGCCACCCATTCCAACTGCGACTTGCTTACGCCGTAATCCTTCATAACCTGTATGATGCTTGCATCCGCATCGAGTTCCCGCTTGACCTGCACTGCCAAACCACCCGACAGCCGTGCGATAGCATTAGCGAACCATGGACGGCTGTCCCATACGGTCCCGTCTAGATCCAAGATGACAGCTGCTGCAGCCATGCTTCTTGTCTTTGCAGATTGCTTGTTAGCTCAAAGACGAATCCACCAGTGCGCTCATCTTCTCCTATGAGTGCGTTGCCTCCCGTCCCCTTTGACCCATCCGTTCTAAACGTCGCGACCGGCTTTTTCTGCTCCCGACCAAAGCGGTAGGCGTTCATCGCTCCGCCAGTCACTGCCGATTGGGCCACTAGGACGCCTTGGGAGAACGCGACAATCAGCTTATTCCTTTTTCGGAGTAATAGTGACGACGCTCGCTGTCCGAACCCAAACTCGCTGACAAACACCGCTCCCGAATTCGCAAGCAATTCTTCCCACAACCCGCGGTTCTCCGGTGGAAACACCTTGTCGAGCCCACACGGCATCACACACACTGTGCCGCCCCCAGCATCCACGGCTGCGCGGTGCCCCAGGGAGTCGGCACCCATTGCAAATCCCGACACGACAACCATTCCCATATGTACGGCCACTGTTGCAAACTGCCGGGCGGCGCTCGCATATGGTTCGCGTGTGCTCCGCGACCCAACGATTGCCACGGTGCCCGCTTTATCCCAGATCTTCGGATAGCCGCGCACATAGAGCACGGGCACCGGATTGTTGCTCGCGTACACCTGCGTCGGGTATCTTGGATCGCCATGGACAAGTATAGTCGCAGACAGCTCATCGGCGCGCTCGAGTTGTTCCACGGCCCTCTCTCGTCCCGCTACTAAATCTTTCTCTGAAAGGTCGAGAATGCCGACCCGCAGCTTTTCACCAGTGCGCCCCGTGAACGGCAGAAGATCGGGATTCTCGATTGCTGCCTGCGCATCCACTCCAGCCTCGTACATGGTTCGGAACTTCACCGGACCGAACCCGGAGACCCGCTCAAGTGTGAATATCGCTCCTAGTCGGCCGACGGTGGGGCAGTGCGAGTTCCGATGCGGTGCATCCGCAGCGACGCTCCTTCCCCTAAGCAACCGCTCCTCTAGTAACAGCCTTACGGCTTCTGACCTTGATGGAGCTGGTGAACGGCTAGCCCGCCAGCCGTCCAAAGCCTTGATAGTCGCTTCGTTCAACCGTGATTCTATGCTTTGTGTCGTCATTCCTCCCTCGCTGCTGCGACGTCGAGCAACCGAATCTTTGCAGACCAGTTCCGTCGTCGAAGATTTGCTAGCGCGGCAGAACCAAATGAGCAGTTCTGTATTTCCTTAACTTCTCATTTAGTCTGCATGGCGTCCAGACTGGAACGAACTCTCTGCCTGCGCAAGCACGAGCAAGAAAACCCGTCTGCAACCGGCCTCGCGAAGCCGTAGAGCACATACTCCCGCAGTGTGCCCACGGTTCATTACATCGTCGAGCAGCAACACTGTTCGCCCCCGCGCGTCATCCACACTTTGGGCGACTAACGAGTATTGCTGGGCCAGCTCTGCTTTGCCGACGAATCTCGATCTCACAGAGCTATCCGACCGTCTAAGAAAATCAGTGCGAAGCGGGATCCCAACCCTTGCGCCTAGGTGCTCAGCGGTCCGGGTCAGGATGTCAAAGCCCCTCTCGAACCTTCGACATGCCGCTGCGGGTACCGGTACTATGTAGTCTAATTCGCTGACCCACGTCCGGCACATCGGCATTGCTCGAACGTGTTCCGCCAAAATGCGCCCAAAAAATCCCGGCAGTGCGGGGTCACCCTTCTTAAACTTCCGGATCAGTTTTGACCATTGCTCGTTGCAGTTCGCGTCGCCAGCCCAACGGTAAACGCCGATAGCCGACACGTCATCGGTTCCCACGACGGTCGGACTACGCATCGCTTGGTTTAAGCCGAATCTCTGAGCCTTTTGCAAAATTCGCTGGGACGCGCGAATTTCCCGCCGAGTTCGGCGATTTTGCCGGGACAAGCCTGGCAACCGGGGTCGCCACAAGGTATGGTGTAGTTGCTAAACAGACCACCAAAGGAGGCGACCCCGATGGCCTTGTCGAGCACCATATCCGGTCTCTGGAACCGATTTCAAGGGGA